>PEXW01000029.1 GCA_002774575.1 Candidatus Kerfeldbacteria bacterium CG08_land_8_20_14_0_20_43_14 | reverse complement strand
GTCTAATGGTTATGTTAATCCCAATTGGGGGGCGCCCTGTCAGACTTTTACATATTATGTCACTTACCGCGACAAAAACGGACGAAAGCCCCGATATATAAAAATTTATATAAATGGGACCATGTATAACATGCAGAAAGCCGACTCTAAAGCCAGTAGCTATAAAAAAGGAGTTACTTATTATTATAAAATCAAGCCGAATAAAATTGGGTCAATTTTTTATTTTTATGAAGCTTCCAATGGCTTGGGCAAAGCCCGGGCTGGCATTATTGATTCGCCAAGTAATGGTCCGGTTTTATTTTTTTCCACGCTTACTCGCAATCAGGTTGTTTTAATTAATTTGACGCAAAACAAAAAGGTTTGGGTTTTTAACACTAATAAAGAGTGGGTTGGCGGCGTGGCGATTTCCGACAATGGAAAATATGTAGCGGTTAAAACCAGTTACCATTTATATTTTTTCAACACTTCCTCCAACAAGCCTGTCTGGACTTACCAAATAGCAGCCATGAATCGCATTGGCGATGACATAAAGGGCGGGATTGCCATGTCTGCCGACGGTTCAAAAATATTTGCGAGTCTTGGCAGCAGCGCTTTGCTGTTTTCTAAGTCCTCAGCAAGACCATTTTGGCAATATTCTCTTAAAACCAGTGTTTATAATGTCGACATTTCCGCTGATGGCAAATACGCAGCTGTGGGCACAGTTGGAGAAGCGAGTAATGTTCAAGATAATTTGCTTATTTTTTGGAAGACCAGCAGTTCAAGACCGCTTTGGCAATATCATAGCTCTGGGAATTTCCACGATGTTTCAATTTCCAGCAATGGCAGTTGGATTGCCGGCGCAACAGGCTGTCCAGACCGGCGCACCTACTTATTTTCCAAAGCGTCTAATAAACCAATTTTTCGAAGTGAAATGCTGACCCGCGATTCGCCAGTGCATCGATCGCAAATCTCGGCTGACGGCAAGTATTTTGCTGTTGGCACCGAGTCTGACCAAGGCGCGCTATATTTCTATAAAAGAGGTTCAAAAACGGCAATCTGGAAATTCCCAACGCCAGAAAACAGTTCTGTCCGGGCATTGAGTTTAAGTCAGGATGGCAAATATATTGGCGCAGTGGCAATGGGCGGACACGCTTACATTTTTAATACTGCTTCGGCTGAACCAGTGTCGCACTGGGTAATTGATGCCTCTCTTGGCGCAGCAGCGATCACAGAAAGCGGTAAGAAATTGGTCGTTGGCGGGACTGATAAAAAAATTCATATTTTTCAGAGTGATATGCCAGAGGAAATAGCTGCCATTACCGCGAATGAATTTATTGATGATATTAGTATTTCCAAAAATGAAAAATTTGCAGTTGCCGGGACTAGTGCTTGCCAGTATTTTTTTGAAACTTCCTCGTCAAGTGATGACAAAATATACCAGTGCAAGTAATTGTTTATTGAATTATTGCCGCGTCTCTTTTGTGAGCGTGGGATGGTTTATTTTTTTTAAATAAATGGTATTTCATATCCGCTCGGCGGGACGCCTTCGCAGCCTGTGCTGGATCGTTATTGTTAATAACTGTCATTGCGGGCAATTTTCGTTCCTTTGCTTTTGTGGTAATGATGTTATAAGTAATAATTGTTACTGTATTAACATATTATGAAGCGTTTTTGGATTTTATTAATCATAATAATTCTGGCCGGCGGATTGTTTTTTTTGATGAGGCAGAAAAATGTGAATAATAATTCCAACCTAAATCAAGTAAACTTTAATTCCAATAGTAACACCTTATTAAATACCAATTCAGGAAATTCTAATCAAGCCACTCAAAATCAAAATAACGACTTAAATCAACCCGTAACAAATCAATCAGGCCTAATCCAAAATCAAAATTCAAATACTAATCCCAGTCAAAGTTTGTTATTTCCGCCAATCTCGAATGCTTTATCCAGAATTACCAAAAAACCTTTTGGTATTTACATTACCCCGCAAAATTCTCCAGTTCAGCCAGAAAGGTTTACGGGCTATCACACTGGCGTGGATTTTGAAACCTTGCCAAGCGAAGCCAACATTAATGTGCCGATTTATGCCGCGGCTAATGGCGAAGTTTTAGTTAAGTAATATGTTTCTGGTTATGGCGGAGTTTTGATCCAAAGCGCCACTATTAATAATCAAGCCGTAACAATCTTGTACGGGCATTTGAAACTAGCCAGCATTAATTTAAAAGTCGGCCAGCAAATCAAAGCCGGGGATAAAATTGGGATTTTGGGCAAAGGCTATTCTACCGAGACCGATGGCGAAAGAAAACATTTGCATTTGAGCATTCATTTAGGCAATTCAATCAATTACAAAGGCTATGTCAGCGCCAAAAGCCAGTTAAGCGATTGGCTGGACGCGCGAAGATTGTTTTAGGTTTGGTAATAAATTCTACGGATTACGAATAAGTACGAATATACGAATTAGGCATTAATCTTTTGATTTTATTCGTACATTTCCCGCCACCCGCCTGCCGAGACGACATGTCGGGCAGGTCTTTAAAACTATTCATAAGTTGGCGGGACCCCGCCGTATGGCGGTAGCGTATAAATTCGTATTTTTCGTAGTTAACCCATCGTCCCTAAAATGACAAATCAACCGCTCCATGCTATTTTAGAGTTGAAAGGAGGAATTAGGCCTTATGGGTTTTAGCCCGATAAAATATACCCTTAATCGGAACATCCAGTCCTCGGGCCTGCAGAATCAAGTCGATGGCGCAAGAGTCATTGAAATTTTTGCTTTAATCCTGAAAGAGGTTTTGGGCGAAGAATTCAATGAAAAAGCCAAAGCCTTGTACCTAAAAAATCGCATCCTAACCATATCGGTCATTTCATCGGTTACCGGGCAGGAAATTAAATTACGCGAAGTCAAGATAGTTGAAGCAATTAACCGGAAAATGGAGGCAAATTTAGTGGAAAGATTGCGATTTTTAGCGTAGATATTTGGAGGGAAAACCTTGCGCGGTTTTTCAGTTTATCCATAGCTTTTCCTGGGTTGTCCGGCCCCGCAAGCGGGGCATCGTCCAACCCGCCTCGTCCCGCGCGAAGCAAAGTCCCACCTTCTACGGGATCCTCGGAACTGCAGCCGCTTATTCTTCGCGGGCAGTTCCGGGACAGTTTGCTTCGCTTGTTGACTCGGCCCCTTTCCCTTGTGGTGTCGCGTTGTCGCTTCGCGGTGGCAAGCAGCAGTCGTTGCACCCCGCCATGGCGGGGATGCTCCTTCTTCCTAGCGATTTTTGATGTAAAAATCACTGGTAAAAAAGCCAAAAATGTGTTAGATTTAAAGGGTTAATAGAGCCCTTATTTTTTATCCGCCTTCGCTGTTAGTTTATGAGCTTAAAAAATTATTTAATTATTTTTTCAATAGCCACCCTGATTTTTTGGGCGGCTTGGCTGGTGGTTTTCATGCAATTAAATCCCGAAAGCAATCGCATGGTTACAGTAACGACTTTTTCAATTACTCTTGGCTTTGCCGTGGCTGGCACTTTATCTTTGTTTGGTTTTGGGGTCAGGGCGCTTTTTGGTAAAGACCCAGTGCTATTCAGGGTTTTGCGGACTTCCACTAGGCAAGGCGTGGTAACAGCGATTTTCATGGAAGCGCTTCTGGTTTTACAAGTCTTAAGGTGGCTGGCTTGGTGGAATGTTGTGCCACTGGCATTATTTTTTGTTTTATTGGAAGGCTTTTTTCTGACCCAAGACAGTACAGCTGAAAGGCAAACCAGATGAAATTAGAAATTGAAAAATTACAAAATCAGACTTTCAGCAAAATTCAAACCGTAAAAAGTTTGGAAGAATTGCAGACTTTGTATTATTCGGTTTTGGGCAGAAAAGGGGAATTAGCGTATTTGCTTTCCAAATTGCCAAATCTGCCGGCCAATGAAAGGGCGGGCCTGGGCACTTTGGCCAATCAAACCAAGGACAAGCTGCAGCAGGCTTTTGATCAAGCGCGGGCAAAATTTCAAAATCAAAATTTCAATCAAACTGATTTTGACCCGACCTGGCCTGGCATTTTGCCGGAAATCGGACACGCGCACCCAGTTTCGGCGTTTTTGGAAAACGCAATTAAATTTTTTTCCAGCCTTGGCTATAACCTGGCCGAGAGTCCGGAAGTGGAAACCAGTAATTATAATTTTGATTTACTGAATATCCCCCCGAATCATCCCAGCAGGGATTTGTGGGACACTTACTACGTAAAAAATTCAGGAACTTCGGTTTTATTGCGAACCCATACTTCGCCAGTGCAAATCCGTTATATGGAAGAACATAAGCCGCCGGTTTATATAATTGCCCCGGGCAGGACTTATCGCCACGAGTCCACTGACGCCGGACACGAAACCACTTTTACCCAAATTGAAGTTTTGGCTATTGACAAAAATATTCACCTAACAGATTTGATTGGGACTTTGAATGCTTTTTTTCAGGATGTTTTTGGCAAGGTAAAAACCCGGGTGAGGCCGCATTTTTATCCTTTTGTTGAACCGGGTCTGGATATTGATATGTCTTGTCTGCTCTGCAATGGCAATGGCTGTCCGGTCTGTAAGCATTCAGGCTGGTTGGAAATGCTGGGCGCGGGCATGGTGCATCCCAAAGTTTTAAAGAATATGAAAGTGGATCCGGATAAATATTCCGGTTTTGCTTTCGGTATTGGCGTGGAAAGAATGGTCATGTTGCTTTATGGCATAACTGACATTCGTTTATTTTTGTCAGGCGATTTAAGATTTTTACAACAATTTAGTTAACTATTAATTTATAAAAATATGAATGAAGATGAAAACGACATAACCTTTGAAGAGACTGAAGAAAAAATTGAAGAAAAAGCAGAAGAAGAAATTCTGCCTGATAATGAGGATTTGGCCATTGAAGAAAAAATGAAATTAACCGGCGAAGAAGAAAAATGGCAGGAAAAATTAAGCCATGAAATTAAGAACTGGAAAGCCAATGCGTCAAATTATGCCCCAGAAATTCAGAAATATATCAGGGATCTTAAGTCAGAAGATTTAAGCCCTGAAGATACCGGGTTATTTCATGTCTTTTCACAAGCCCAGGAATACCCAACACCGTATTTCAGACAGAAATTTAACAAGTTAGTCCGCAAGCAAATCAGGGAAAGCCATGGTGATTATGAGTCTGCGGCATACCAATTAGCAAAAATTTTGGAAAGCTTAAGTCAACCAGAAGAATAAAAAATGCGCTTACCTTTAAACTGGCTAAAAGAATTTGTCAGCATCAGGTTAAGCCCGCAAAAACTTGCGGAAGTCTTGACATTGGCCGGTTCAGAGGTTGAAAAAATTGAATCCAGTCCGGAAGTAACCGGCGTAATAGTTGGCGAAGTTTTGGAAGTGAATAAACATCCTAATGCCGACCGTTTAAAAGTTTGCAAAGTTAGATTGGAACCCAATAAAGAACCCAGAACCATTGTTTGCGGCGCGCCCAATGTAGCAGTCGGGCAAAAAGTTTGCGTGGCATTGCCAGGCACGGTTTTGGCAAATGGCCAGGAATTGAAGCGCGCCAATATCCGTGGGGTGGATTCCGAAGGCATGATTTGCGCGGAGGACGAATTGGGCTTGGGTTCAAATCACGCGGGCATTATTGTTTTGGACGGCTCGGCTGAAATCGGCAAACCCGCAAGCAAATGGCTGAAAAAACCAGAAACAGTTTTTGAATTAGACATTACGCCAAACCGAGGCGACTGCTTATCGATTCGCGGATTAGCCAGGGAAACAGCGGCCATAACCGGGGCTAAATTGAAAATCCAAAAAAACAATTTAAAAGAAGCGCCAGAAAAAAATACTTTAGGAATAAAAATTCAGGATTCAAAAGCCTGTCCGCAATATGTAGCTCGCATGATAAAGGACATTAAACTTCAAGCTTCGCCTGATTATGTTCAGGCCAGATTACTGGCCTGTGGCATGCGGCCGATCAACGCAGTAGTGGATGCAACCAATTATGTCATGCTTGAACTTGGTCAGCCTTTACACGCTTTTGACGCTGACAAAGTTAAACAAATCACAGTCAGATTGGCTAAGCCAGGTGAAAAGATTCGGACGCTTGATAACCAGGTTAGAAATTTGCAAATAAATGATATTTTAATTACTGACGGCAAAAACCCAATTGCTATTGCCGGCGTTATGGGTGGAGCTGAAACTGAAGTGGGCGATTCAACCGTGAATTTAATTATTGAATCAGCAAGGTTTGATCCAGTAAAAATCCGTATCACGGCTAACCGCCTGGGTTTGCGGTCAGAAGCCAGCAATCGTTTTGAAAAAGGCATTGATCCCGCCGTAGCCGTTGAAGCAGCTGATCGCGCGTGTGAATTAATTTCGGCTTGGTGCGGGGGTAAGGTATTAAAGGGTCGGGTAATTGCCGGCCAAAAAGCGGCCCCAAAATCAAAGCCAATTGTTCTGGGCCTGGAATACGCGGAAAAAATATTAGGCGTGAAAGTCGGCGTAAACTTGGCCAAGCAGAAATTGTCAGCTTTGGACTGCAAGGTTTTAGCAGTGGGCAAGAGACTAAAAGTCGTTCCGCCCAGCTTTAGACTGGATTTATCATTGCCAATAGATTTAGTGGAAGAAAT
>PEXW01000010.1 GCA_002774575.1 Candidatus Kerfeldbacteria bacterium CG08_land_8_20_14_0_20_43_14 | reverse complement strand
GGGCTTACCTGCCCGCTATAGTCGAACTGGTACCAGGGGTGGGATTTGAACCCACGACCTGAGGCTTATGAGTCCTCCGCTCTAACCAACTGAGCTACCCTGGCACGATTTGGCGGCAAGCGGATGAGTCCCGTGCTCTAACCAACTGAGCTACCCTGCCGCATTTTTTAACCAACTGATTGCCCGCCGGAGTCTGTAAGACAAAGGCGGGAGCTACCCAGACAAATTGATTACGAAGAAACCGCAGAACCAGTATTGCCAGTATAACATTTTGATATGCTGGCACTGGCTCTACGGCTTCCAATACTCTAATAATTCTTTTGGTCGTAGCTTTTTCGTTTCGCGAAAAAGCTACGTTGGGTGCGGGAGGGGGATTTGCACCCCCGACCTCCGGATTATGAGCCCGGCGAGCTGCTACTGCTCCATCCCGCGATAGTTAATAATTCTTTTAAAAACATCACCGCCCTTCTGCCGCTTAAGGAATTTTTCCCTTTTAAGCGCCTCACTTCGGGTTGAGAATTTTTCCAAATGCACAAGCTTTAAAGGTCTCCGGTTTTTTGTAGATTTAGATAGGCCAGCATTATGGCGTGCAAGTCTAGATTTTAAGTCGCCCGTTGAGCCGATGTAAAATCCTTGATCTTTGAGGCTTTTTAATACGTAAACATAGTAAGTCATATGAGCCCGGTCCCGCGGCCGCGGGACTACTGCTCCATCCCGCGATAGGATGCATTTGCTTAATTCAAATTACCACAATCTACGCTGTGCTGACAAAACATAATTTATATAGTTGTGTTTGTCAAGCAAAAAGAATAAGCGCGTTGTGGCTAAACGCGCTTTTAAAAAACTCGGGAGTTATTGCTTAACTATTTGTATATTTTCGGCAACGCCGAGACTCTCTAAATTGTAAAATGCTTCCCACCACCCAGGTGGCTCTAAATTGAGTGCAAAGGTATTTTCGCCGAAATTGTCGGTATCGAAAACTATTGTTTTCCGGCCATTTTGGGTGAAGGCCAAAATGACTACAGCAACTATTTTTATCCTGCCCTCTTGCAGATCAAATGAAAGCTTGTCTCCCTTTTTGACATCTTCAAAATTGAGTTTGAAATTGGGCATTATTTCTCCTTTCAATAATTTGACTGTTTTTATTTTAACAAAATAGTATACAGGAATTACAAAAATTGTCAACACCAATTTTTTCAGGCAAAGTTTTTAGATAATTATTAACTTTGTTCCAGAAACTTTTGCAGCTCTTTGATGTTGACGATTTCTGACTTTTGACTATTTCGTTTTTTAGCCTCTACACCGCCGGCTTTTAAGGATTTTTCACTGACCACCAGGCGATATGGCAAACCAATCAAATCCGCATCATTGAATTTTTCTCCCGCGGAAACAGCCCGGTCATCAAACAAGATTTCAATGCCGTGCTTATCCAGGTCAGCATAAATTTTTTCCGCCTCTTCGTTTTTTTCCAAACTAATCAAATGGACTTTGAATGGCGCGATTGCTTCGGGCCAGATTATTCCTTTGGCATCGTGTGAGGTTTCCACCACCGCGCCCATGACCCGGCTCAAGCCAATGCCATAACAGCCCATGACAATGGTTTGTTTTTTACCCTTTTCATCCAGCACTGACAGATCAAAAGGCTGGCTGTACTTAGTTTGCAGTTTAAAGATATTGCCGACTTCAATCGCTTTAGCTTCCTTAAACTCCGAATTTTTGCAATTTGGGCAAGTCTTAATTTCTCCTTTAATTTCTTTATTAATTGCCTGCCTGCATTTTTTGCAGATGAAAATGGTGTCTTCTCCGGATTCAGACTCTGTCTGGAATTCATGAGAATATTTGGCAAAAGTCCCGCCAGACGCGTAAGTGTAATAAGTTTTTTTACCCAATCCTATGCGATTGAAGATTTTTTCATAGGCAGTTTTGGCTTTTTCGTAAAATTCATCCAAACCCTTTTCAGTCAGGTTGAAAGAGTACAGGTCTTTCATCATAAACTCCCGCCCTCTTAGCAAGCCTGATTTTGACCTCAATTCCATGCGGAATTTGTTTTGGAACTGGTAAACATAGCAGGGCAGGTCTTTGTAGGAATTAACAAAATGCTTTAACAAAGGTGCGACAATTTCCTCGTGGGTCGGACCCAAAGCGAATTCCCGGCCACTTTGGTCCTTGACTTTATAAAGATCGTCCATTGATTGCCACCGGCCGGTTATTTCCCAGTTTTCTTTGGGCTGCAAGCTCGGCATAAAAATTTCCTGGCCGCCCAAAGCGTTTATTTCCTGCCTGATAATTTCTTCAATTTTATTAATAACTCTTAAACCCAATGGCAAAAAGGTATAGACACCGGCCATTAGTTTATTTACAAAGCCCGCCCGAATCAAAAGTTGGGCATTAATACTGACTTCTTCTTTCAGAGCCTGCCTGGCGGTTTTAGTGAATAGAATGGATTGTTTCATATGCTTGTAAATACAATCATAATATAAAATTCAAGAACCTACCAATGCAAAGTTGACGGAATTTCGCTATTTGCTAAGGTAAGTTGAAAATAGAACCTTCACAACTTTTAGTAGGTCAACCCCAAGGAGGCGATTTTTAATGGCAAAAACGGCAAAACCATTCCGCTACAGATATGGGCGCGGCGATCTAGACGAGCGATTCAAGAAATTTTTGGATGAAGCTTGCAGCATGCCTTTGCTGACTAATGACGAAGTAATCGCCGTGGCAAAAAAAATCAAGGATGGAGATATTAAGTCGCGGGACAAATTGTGGCTAGCCAACATGCGCTTTGTGGTTAGCGTGGCCAATCGCTATCAGTATCAGGGCCTGGCTTTGAAAGATTTGGTGATGGAAGGTTGCCTTGGTTTATCTGAAGCTACCAAAAGATTCGATGAAACCCGAGGATTCACCTTTATTACTTATGCTGTTTGGTGGATTCGGCAGGCAATTTTGAAAGCTTTGGCTGAACAGAGTCGGATTGTTGGATTGCCAATAAACCGAGCCACAATAGTTTCAGCAGTCCGAAAGGTTTCAAACTCCAATGAGCTGTCGCAAAAATATGCTGGTAAGGTACCAGCAGGGGCGATTGCACGAAAAACTAGATTGCCGCTTGATGAAGTGGAAGAAGCCATATGCATGGCAGATAATCATCTATCTTTGGATGTACCAAATGATGATGAAAATATGGCGCTGGGCAGTCTTTTGGAGGATGAAACCCAGCCTCCCCCAGATGTCGAGGTAATGGAAAATTCCGTAAAAGAAGTCTTGAAAAAGATGTTAGACTCGTTGACGCCTAGGCAAGCCGAAGTTGTTGATCTTTACTATGGTTTGAGTCGTAGCAGTCCCATGAACTTGAAAGAAATTGGCGATATAGATAGGGTGTCAAGAGAATGGATCCGGCAAATTTTAGTTAAGGCCATGAGAAAACTTAGACATCCTAGTCGGCTTCAATTGCTGAAAGAAATTCACTTTGAAGGTGGAAAGATTGAAGTCTGTGCTCCAAAAAAAGCAAGAGTAGAAGTGAGTGTTGCGCCCAAAGTTCCATCCAAGCCAAAAGATCCCAGGAGTTCATATTTTTTACGACTGGATGAAATGAGGCAGAAAGCCGCCAATACTTCGGCGATTACATTTTCTCGGATGAGTAAATTTGAGCTCCAAGATTGGCTTATAAGTCTTAAACCAACAATAATGCTTCTTGACCCATCTTTAGCCAAAAGTCTACGTCAATTTTATGGCTTGTACGGGGAAATTCCTCGCTCGTTTAGGGTTTTTAAATCAAACGGCAATGCCATGAATGAGAACAAAGAATACGCGCTCACGGCCCTGGTAAGAGAAACCGGTATTGAGTATCATAAGCTCAAAGCCATATTTAAAAAACATTTGGAATTAATCAGCGCTCATTAGAAGGATGTTTGAACTGAAAAGTTTGGACATCCTTTTTTAATTCAAAAAAAGTGGTTTTTTTGGTATGATGAAAGCGCGTATGTCACGAATAATTTCCGTAGTCAATCAAAAAGGGGGAGTAGGTAAAACCACCACTGCCATAAACCTGGCTGCCGAGCTGGCCGCTTTAGGCAAATTTGTTTTATTGGTTGATATTGACCCGCAAGGCAATGCTTCGTCAGGTATTGGCCTGGACCATCAAAGCCTGTCGCATGGGGTTTATCACGCCATTGTCGGCGTAAAACCCTTTCGGGAAATTATTCACCCTAGTCAGATTGACGGATTGCGCGTTGCCCCCGCCACTCTGGATTTGGCTGGCGCGAATGTGGAACTGGTGCCCTTAAACAGGCGCGAGCACAGATTAAGGGACAGCATGTTGGAAATCAGGAACGAATATGATTACATAATTATTGATTGCCCGCCTTCCCTGGGCTTACTTACGGTAAACGGTTTGGTGGCGGCTGAAGAAATTTTGATTCCCGTGCAGACTGAATATTACGCTTTGGAGGGTTTGGGGCAATTGGTTCAGACCATTAATTTGGTCAAGCAGAATTTACAGCCCGGTTTGAATGTTCTGGGCGTGGTGATGACTATGTTTGATGATCGCAACAAGCTTTCCCAGGCGGTTTTTCAGGAATTGTACCAATATTTCCCCAATAAAATTTTTCGCACCGTGATTCCCAGAAATGTCAGGCTAGCTGAAGCGCCAAGCTATGGCAAGTCAATCAGGCATTTTGATCCAAAATCCAAAGGCGCGAAAGCTTATGAAAAATTAGCCAGGGAAATTTTGGATACTCACAGCACTTAAAGCAAATTTTATGCAAAAAACAACTTTGGGCCGCGGCCTTTCTTCTCTCATCCCAGGTGCTTCGTCAAAAAATTATTGGAGCGCTGAAGCAGCCAATGCCCGAAAAGGCGAATCAGTGGAAAAGATCATGATTTCAAAAATCATGGTCAATCCGCACCAGCCCAGAGAAAGGTTTGAAAGGCAAGGCATGGAAGATTTGGTTGCCTCCATAAAAGAGCATGGCATTTTGCAGCCATTGGTTATTAGCGAAACGCCCAGGGGCTATGAGTTAATTGCCGGCGAACGCAGATTGCGGGCGGCTAAATTGGCAAGTTTGAATGAAGTACCGGTTATCGTTCGCAGTGTTACCAATCAGCAAAAACTGGAGTTGGCTCTGGTGGAAAATTTGCAAAGACAGGATTTGAACCCCATGGAAAGAGCCAAAGCTTATCAGCGACTAGTTGATGAATTTTCCTTGATCCAGGATGAAGTGGCAAAAAAAGTCGGGCAAAGCCGTTCGGCAGTTGCTAATACCTTGCGCTTATTATCTTTGCCGCCAGAGATGCAGGCGGCCTTAAGAGAAGGCAGAATTTCCGAAGGTCATGCTAAAGTCCTTTTGGGCATCAGTGATGCTAAAAACCGCCAGCAGTTATTCAAAAAGATTCTGGAGGAAGGTTTAAGCGTCAGATCGTCAGACAGCCAAAGGCAGGTTACTGTGAAAAAGCATACTCGGACATTTCGCGAGGATGTTGAAATAAAAGCTAAGGAAGCCCGTTTGCGCTCGGCTCTGGGTACAAAAGTAAAAATTTCTCCGCAAGGTAAAGGTGGGGACATTAGCATTGATTATTCTGACGCGGAAGAGTTGGAGGGGATTATTAGGAAAATCGAATTAAACAACAAATAATTATGAATATCAGACTAAATAAATTTTTTTCAGTCATCTTGTTTTTTGGATCCTTGGTTATGGTCAGAACTGTCCATGCTATATCTTTTAATGGTACTTTTGATGGAACAATTACTGAATGGGGCGTGGAATTGAAGAGTACCAAGGCTGACTTTATTTACCTATTGTTGTTTGGCGTCATAATTATTGTTTTTTTACTCACTACCGTTTTTTAATTAAATGGCTTGTGGCTAAAAAACAATTAAACGCTGAATTACAAAATCCCGATAATCAGAAAGCATTATTGTCCGTAAGAACAACTAATATAGAAAAGTTGAAAGTTAGAGTAAAGGACTATAGAAAATTGATAATAATTTTTAGCTTAATTTTTACTTTTTTCATAATAATCGTCTTACTATTTAGAGTTTATTTAAACGGATTAACAGGGGTTGTAACTTAATTAGCCTAGATTAAAAAGCTAAAAAATAACCAAGCAATTTTATGACTATCGATTATATTGGTTCTCAGCCACTTACGCCATGCGTGACTGATTTAGAGGCAAAAGTATCCTGGTATATTCAATGGATTTTTACAATATTGATTTTAGTTGGACTGATAATGGTTATTTATTATTTAATAAAATATTTCAAATCAAAAAAATTGCTTCACAAAAAACCTTTATTAACTTTTAGCATAGTTACTTTAGTTTTTCTCATACTTTTTGTGCTTGTAATTCAAAATTCGCATTTTTCTTTCCAAAATTATTTTCAAATCCCACCAGAGTGCATTTGGCGGTAAGCTTAATAAATAAAATTAGTTCTTTTCCATTTATGAAAACCAATCTAAATAAAATAATTTCAGTGAGCATTGTTTTAGGATTTTTGAATTTAATCAGAAGTGCAAAAGCTGTATCTTTTAATGGATCTTTTGGGGATCCTATGA
>PEXW01000041.1 GCA_002774575.1 Candidatus Kerfeldbacteria bacterium CG08_land_8_20_14_0_20_43_14 | reverse complement strand
GGACAAGCATATAAATTCGTACATTTCCCGCCACCCGCCTGCCGAGACGACATGTCGGGCAGGTCATTAAAATATTCAATAAGTGGGCGGGACCCCGCCGTATGGCGGTGGCGTAGTGATTCGTAATTCGTAGACTTATGGTGTCTACACTTAAAACTTATAACCACAACTGCTCTCAATTAAACCATGCCGGTTTGACCAAAATAAAATTTTTTGCTATAATTAAACCAATAAATGAAGGATTTAAAATTAATTTTTAAATTTTTTCAAAAGCCCACGCTAATAATTCTGCTTCCCGTGGGAATTTTTGTTTTTGGTTTTTCTACAATGCAGCCAGCGGGTGCCGCCACAAAAAAGGTAACCAAGCCAGCTTATCAAGCCACTGTGGGCAATCGCAGTTCGGATTATTTGCAAGTCGAACCCAATGGGACTTTAGATTTTTCAATTGAATTCACCAATACTGGCGCTAAAACCTGGAAAGCTAAAGGTAATAATCTGGTTGCCTTAAATGCCGTTAAAATTATTAAAGGCGAGTTGGATGTAAACCGCGGCACGGTATTAAGGGACAAATCCTGGAGCACGATTGTCAGGCCAACCGGATTAAGTAAAGATATTAAACCCGGCGAAACCGTTAAATTAAATTTCAAACTGAAGGCGCCAAAAAAAGCCGGAGAATACCGGGAAAGATTTTCTTTGGCAGTGAAGGGCGTTGCTTTTATGACTGGCGGAAATTTTGAAATTTTAGTCAGGGTGGACAGCCCCAAAACCAGCTTTTACCAAGTGGATACTGGCTTAGCCACTTCAGTTGTCTACACCATGCCCAAAGGCAAATCCAAAACTTTTGATCTGACTGTAACCAATACCGGCACTAAAACCTGGCAGCGGCGCGGCGAAGGTGAAGTAGTCTTGGCCGTGGCTGATAAAACCGTCCAAAGCCAGTTTTATCACGCCAACTGGTATGGCAAAACCATCCTTGGCAGGCTGACAGTCAAAGAAGTCAAACCCGGCCAAAAAGGCACTTTCCGTTTTGCTCTACAGGCACCGGACAAATACGGGGAATTCACGGAAAAAGTCCAAATCTTGGTGCCAGGTTTAACCAGAGCGGTAAGCGGTTTGTTAAATTTGACTGTTTCCATCCCAGCACCGGTAATAGTTCAGGAACGGGTTACAGCTTTAGGAGCTGAACCAACAGTCAGAGTTGGCATAAAAACTTTGGACGATGATGTGGGGACTTTTACCTCTGACCAAGACTATGCAATTCTGGATGAAAAAGCCGCGACACTGCTGGAAGCGTCGGCCCAAAGCCTGACCGAGATCCAGTATGCCAGCGGCGTTTACACTATTACTAATAATGATAAAACCGTGGAAGCGACCAGTTTGGTCAGGATTGTCGGAAAAAATCCAAATACCATTCTAAAAATTTCCAGCTGGTCAACCGAATATAATTTGTTCCGGGGAATTTTGGAAGTCAGGTACACGCCGGCCACTGGCCTGCTTTGGGTGATTAACGAGCTGCCAATGGAACAATACATATCGGGTTTAGCTGAAACTGGCAATACCGGCCATCCGGAATTCATTAAAACCCTGGTTACGGCCGCTCGCACTTACGCGCTTTTCCATAACTTAAGAAAGACCAAGCACGCTGACGAGTTTTATGATGTTAATTCCACCACTGATCAGATTTACAAAGGCTATGCTTATGAATTGAAGGTTCCGAATTTGGTCGCGGCCGTTGTCGCGACCCGGGGAATTGTAGCCACGCACCCCAGTGCCGTGACCGAAAAAAATACTGTGGGCGCAATTGTGGCGGCCTATTCGTCATGCAATGACGGCCGCAGCCACAGTTATTATGAAGTCTGGGGCGGAGATTTAAATTATTTTCCTTATCTGGTTTCAGTCCCAGACCCCTTAGGCATTTGCACCAGCCCGCCCTATCCAAGCAATTACATAAAAGGCGGCGGGGGCAATCACATGGTAGGTATGTCGGCTTTTGGCGCGGTCAAATACGCCAAATATGAAAACAAAACTTTTGATTGGATTTTAATGCACTATTACACAGGCATTACTTTGCAAAAGGTTTACCCCTAAAAAACAATAAGCGTGATTGCTCAAGGCGGCTCGGGCTTTTTTAATATCGACGGACAAGCTATAATTTTTGCATGTCCTATTTGAGGGATTTACAAATTTCAGATGAAGAATGGCAGTCAATGGTCAAGGAACTGCCAAATTTTTCCCGCGGCCGGCATTGGCATGATTTTGCCTGGCATGCTTCGCGCCTGGCCATGATCGACCCGGAAAGGTATAAACAAATTACCATCACTGACCATGACTGGGACGCTTTGATTAATGAGCTTTCGCATTTTCAGGAAATTGAAGACTGGCAATCTGTGGGGGCCAGGCTTTCACATTTGAAATTGTTGGACCCCGCCAGGGGAGCCATTTTAGTCGTGCCTGAAGATTTGTGGGCAGCGCTGATTAATGAACTGAATAATTTGCGCCAGAAAAAAATTTGGCCGCCGTTTATTTCCCACGCCCATCACTTAAAAGGCGCTGATGCTGATCGATTTCATCCCGGCCTGGTGACTGATGAGGATTGGCAACTTGTAATCGCCGCCCTGGACCAGGAAAAAAAGGAGGGGAATTGGGACTTGGCAGCCAAGATTGGTTTAGCCATGGCTTTGACTGATGACTTTCGAACCAAATCAACTTTGCATTTTACTGACACGGACTGGAATAACATGTTTGTGGTATTGGAATCCAGCCGCCAACAGGGTTACTGGGGGCCTTTTGCCGCGCAGGCCAGCCGATTAAAAATTTTGCTTGAGCTTTTGACTTAAGCAGTATTATTTTTCTTTGGCTCTTCGGCGCTCTTAGCTCCAAACTCGCCTTCTATTTCGGCTATTTTATCCAGACCGACCTGTTTTTCAATTGATTCCAAAAGATTCATAATAGCCTGCGCCACTTTTTCCGGTTGGGAGATATTTTCAAAAATAAAGCGGTCATCCTCACCCGCGGTCTGAACCTGGACATTGCCATAGCGGAACATGTTGGCGACAATGCCTTTCATTTCCCAAGTTACATCCTGCACGCGATACAATTTTTGTTCAGATACCACCCGGTAAAACAGGCGCTGTTGGGCGATGTTTATTATTCTTTCGTTAGTAACAATCCAGACATCCAGATAATAATTCAGCCAGGTGATGAAAAACAACAAAATCCAAACCAAGGCATAGGCAGATAAAAGCAAGGCGACTAAAGCATAGCCGAAGTTGGTTGGGTCTTCAAAAATCGTGGTGTTTGAATTTAAATACCACCAGCCAATAAGCGGTAAGATGGCAAAAAATATATAAACCAAAGCAAACCGAAAAGCGATAAAGCCGTGTCTGTGCAGCAATAAAACGACTTTTTCACCTGGCAGCATATTGGGAATTGATGGCTGGATTTTCATGGTTTGGGAATTTGAGGAATTCTATCCTTTAAACCATTGACATTCGGCAGATTAATTGAAGGAGTGCCAAAGGTATAACTGGCTGACCAGTCGACTTGGCTTAGACTGATTATGCTTGTGGCAAAAACCGCGATTGAAAAAACCAAAAAAGCAAAGGTTGAAATGACCGCGGTTCGGCTTAAAAAACCGAATCTTAGCATTTTTAACACGGCGGCAATGCTTAAAAACAGCCAGACAATTACCAGCAGGCCAAAGGGAATTAATAATAACCAAAGCGAAATCATCATACTTTTTTAGTATAGCATTGTGTGAAGGGGTTTGGGTTTAGTTGTGGATTTCCCCGCCAGAGGCGGGCAGGCGTATCGGTATGGTCAGAAGTTTCCGGCCCAAAATCACAAACACTCCGATCCCGAGATCAACACCCAAAACCAAAACTTATTCGCTCTCCTCAATCACACCAACCTCTGCTGTAAATCCACTGGCGCATTCCTTTGCAAATGCTGATAAGCCAAAGGCGTGGCCACCCGGCCGCGCGGCGTGCGAACCAATAAACCGATCTGCAATAAAAAAGGCTCAACCACATCCTCCAAAGTTTGAATGTCTTCGCCAGTAGTCGCACCTAAGGTTGATAAGCCGACTGGCCCGCCGTTGAATTGATCAATTATGCAGCTTAAAATTCTGCGGTCTGTCGCGTCCAGCCCAAAAGTATCAATACCTAATTGCTCCAAAGCCTGGGTAGCGCTGTCCATATTAACTTTGCCCCCGGTTTTCACCTGGGCATAGTCCCTGACTCGTCTCAACAAACGGTTGGCCACCCGGGGAGTCCGCCTGGATCGGGAGGCTAATAATTTTCTGGCTTCGGGCTCAACCGGAACTTTCAAAATTCTGGCCGATCTTTCCAAAATTATTTCAATATCTTTTTCACTGTAATAATCCAGATGATAGGAAATGCCAAAGCGATCGCGCAAAGGCGCGGATAATAAGGCTAATCGTGTGGTTGCGCCGATAATAGTAGCTTTAGGCAAGTCCAGTCTTAAAGTTCTGGCCCCCGGCCCTTTGCCTACCACGATATCAATGGCAAAATCTTCCATGGCCGGGTACAAAATTTCTTCAACTGTTCTGGGCAAACGATGAACCTCGTCAATAAATAATATGTCGCCTTCGCCCAGGTTGGTTAAAATCGCGGCCACATCGCCGGCCCGTTCCAAAGCC
Source organism: Candidatus Kerfeldbacteria bacterium CG08_land_8_20_14_0_20_43_14 (assembly GCA_002774575.1). Lineage (GTDB taxonomy): Bacteria > Patescibacteriota > Patescibacteriia > PEXW01 > PEXW01 > PEXW01. The sequence continues at coordinate 6,286 of PEXW01000041.1, read as the reverse complement.
GGACCGCTGGTTACCCTGACTGCCGCGCCCAATTCAGCGCCAATAATGTGGGCCAGGGTAGTTTTACCCAAGCCAGGTGAACCATGCAACAGAACGTGCTCCAGCGGCTCTTTTCTGTGCTTGGCCGCGCCAATGGCAATTTTCAAATTTTCTTTAACTGATTCCTGCCCGATATATTCATTCAAATTTCTTGGCCGCAAAGAAATATCAAAAGTCTGCTCGTCTGGCTGCTCTTCTAGCGTTAAGATGTCTTTGGCTTTGGGCATGTAACAATTATAGCTTTATCCTCCTGGCAATGGCTACTAACAATCTGGTGCCGGCGCCAGTCGCGCCCTTGGCCAAATACTGGCCTTCAATGCTGGTCATGGTCGGCGCGATATCAATGTGCGCCCAGTTTTTTAACTTTTTTGCAAACTGCCATAAAAAAGCCGCGCCAGTAATCGCCCCGCCGTATCGGCTGTTGGAAATATTCGCCACATCACCAAAAACACCTTTTATTTCCGACTCATATTCTGGCCATAACGGCAGAGGCCAGGCAAAATCACCGGAGCTTTCAGCCAGTTCCTGAATTTTTTTTGAAAAATTTTCATCCGGCGACAAAATTGCCGCGGCTCTCTGGCCCAGGGCCGCCATGGCCGCGCCGGTCAAAGTCGCCACATCAATCACGGCTTGAGCTTTAAATTTTTCGGCATAAGTTAAAGCGTCAGCCAAAATTATCCGGCCTTCGGCGTCCGTATTTTTAACTTCAATGGTTTTGCCGGACATGGTTCGCAATTGATCGCCTGGCCGGTAAGCAGATCCGGCTGACATATTTTCCGCGGCCGGGATTAAACCGACTATTCTGACTGGCAATTTCATTTGGGCAATAGCTGATACAGCTCCGATAACCGCGGCCGCGCCAGACATGTCCATGTGCATGTCGAACATGCTGGTTTCCGGCTTAACATTCAAACCGCCACTATCAAAAGTAATGCCCTTGCCGATAAACACCAAGGGTTTGTCTTCTTCATGGCCCAACGCGGTATATTCCAAAATACTAAAGGTCGGCGGCAAATCCGAACCCCGGGCTACGCCTAAGATCCCACCCATTTTCAATTTCTGCATTTCTTGATGATGCAAAACCATGCATTTAAAGCCATGCTCTTTGGCTAATTTAACCGCGGCTTCGGCCAGACTGGTCGGCGTCATATCTCCACCAGAAGTATTGGCTAAATCCCGAGCATGATTTACTGCTTCGCCGATAATAATTCCATTTTTCAATCCTCTTTTAATTTCCGCGGCGGTATGCTTTTTGCTTAAAATCAAAACTTTATTTATTTTTGGCCAGCCGCCCGGAGGAGTGGATTTATAAACCGTGTATTCATAAGCGGCCAAGTATATTTGCTCGGCAATTATTTCCGCCAAATTATCTGCCTGAAAATCTTTCAGCCAAAAATCTTCCAAAGTCAAAGCTATTTCTTTTATCCGGTGCTGTTTGCCCATGACCACGATCTGCCTGATTAATAATCTGATTGATCTTAATGACCAATCTTTTTCTTCGCCTTTGCCGACCAAAACTAAAACCTGGCCTTTGCTGCCAAAAGGCAGAACTTTTACTTCGTCAATTTTGCCCTGAAATTCTTTGGCCTTCACATAGGCAAAAACGGTTTTCTGAATCGCCGAAGGCAGACCTTTGTAAAAAGCATGGGGGTGGATATCCTGGCCTTGAAAAATTGCCAAAATAATAGCTTTGATTTTTGGCTTATTGGTATAAGGTTGAACTGAAATTTGCATAAGAATGAATTAAATTTAAACCCTGCTTGTATTAAAATTGGTGGCTTAAATACTAACATTATTCTCCAGAAAAACAAGGCTTTGCGGGCTTTTCAGCTTTTTCTTATTGCTTTGTGGTATAAGGAGCTGGTCCTGAAAACACTGGCTGCTTATGAACAACGAGGCACTTTTTGTTAAAGCCCTAGGGGTTGACAGGATTTTGAATCAGTGCTAAGCTTCAGTGTTCTAAAAAATAGGGGGTTAGAACCCTTGAAAACCGGCTAATCATTTAAAGGTTTTGCTTTGCGCTTAACCACCTGCAGCCACGACAAGCATGGGGGTTGCACCAAGGTCAACACGGAGTTCATCTCTTGGTTTCTCCTCGGTGCAATCTTCTTGGCTGCAGATTGTTAAGCGACAATGTTTAGGCCTTTAGTTGAATGGCCGATTTTTTGGTGAACAAAACCGGACATTAAAAAAGGAATCAATAAGATTCACTTAAAACCCACACCAAAGGAGGTGTTTATGCCGCTTGAATCCCTTATGGGTGCAATAGTCGGCGCAGTTGTTGGCTTTAAAAAAGCCTTCATAGGCGATATCGGCTGGGGAGTATTCTTCTTATTGCTTGTCGCCATGTCCGGAGGCCTAAGATGGCTTTATGTAAAATGGACCAAGCAGTATGATGCGGCCGAAGTAAAGGCCAAATGGTTTGGCCTGGGCCGTATATTACACGGAATTTATGCTGGCCGAAATTGGGTCCTAAAAGCCGGAACTATTGCTGCAACCTGCTTCTTTTTGGCCGCAATGGTTGTTGCTGGCGCTTCAAAAAACGGCATTGTCGCTGATAGCAGCAGCGCACTAACCAGCTTACCGACAGGATGCTACCGCATCACAACCATCTGTGAACAGATGGGCGACTCAACAGTGGTATACATGAAAAAGGTCCTTGATGCAGAGGGTGGTATTATGACCGAAAGACTCGGTCGCGCCCTTTTGATCCAAGGAGAACTGGCATCAAGTAATACCAATTTTAAACCCGGAGCCTATCTTTCTATTAATCTCTTTGAGGGTCGCACTCTGGTCTGCGAACTCAATGAGAGCCAAGTCCAAAAAATTGTGAATGAACACAATAGTCGCTGGTGGGTCTGGCTTGGAAAAAAACTTGGCGTTTTGCTCTCATAAGTTCACCAACCAAAAATCCTACAGCCCACACCAAAAAGGGCAATTCAAAAATGTTCTCACCAAAAATATGAGCCCGAACACAGGATGTGTCGGGCTTTTTCTTTTTCGTTTATCATGCCAAGCAAACATTTGTTTGATAATAAAATTGGATTACCACCCCTCCTGTCCCCTCCTTAATCAAGGAGGGGATGCAAGGGGAGGTAACTACTAATAAAACTGTCGAAAAATTTTCTTCCCACTTACAAAAAATCAAAAGTGAAGCATGTATTCGAGTCCCAATCTTCCAAGTTTCAGCCAGTAATCATCCTCCGTGGACGGCAAATTTTTCCTTATTTTTTCCTCTCTGATTGCGCCCACAACATGCATAGCGTGCTGGACTTTAATAAATAGCGGCAAAAGCGCAAGCTCTTCTTCTGTAAGCAGATGTATTTTTTGGTACTCGTCAAGTGCAACATCGTAAAATCCCTTGAATGTTTCTGGCTTTTTTTCATTAAACAACATATTACAAAGTATAACCGCAAGCTCCTGAATGCGTGGGTAATAATTAGCAACTGCAAAATCAAGAATATATATATCAGCTTTATGGGAAAGCATTACGTTTGTTTTAATAATATCGCCATGCACCAAAGCGTGTGGCAAAGTGTCTAAGTGCACCTGTTCAAATTCTTTCACTAGCGGCCTCACAAGCGTGAGATCGTTTTGCGACATCATTGTCTCAACTAAATGATATTCCTTCAGAAAACTCGGAATAGCCCAGCTGTCATAAATGAACTTTGGTTGGTGATTCACTGTATTAATGATGGACGCTTGCCTTACGGTCTCACACGCTTCGCTTTCAGTTAAAGACCTGCCAAGTTCATAAAAGGTTTTGCCTTGAATAAATTCCATAACGATCAGGCGCAACCCAGCTCCGTCTATGGTGAAACGATGAATATGGCCTTGGTTGGATTCAAAAAGTCCCGGCTCTCTGACGCCAGCCTCAATTGTCTTGCGAATAATTGTAACATACCGTTTACAATCTTCATCGCTCCTAAAATCACTAAAAAACTTCACAAAAAACTTTCCTTTGGCTGTATGAAGTATGACATTAAAATCTTCATACCCAACCAAAACTATCTCATGGTGCTGATAATCGCCAAGTCTGTAGTCTGCGCAAATTATACCTAACGGTTTAACCAAATCGCCCAAATATGATATTCGTTTCTGGAATTTCTTCTCGTCTTTCATGCTTTCAGTATAACACGCGGGTTTTTTTATTTTCTGGTTTTTCTCTTATCTTCTTACTCTATTTCGGCCGTATCACCACACCGATACCGCTTGCTACAACCAAAACTAAAACTAATTTACGCCGCTTGATCCGCTGCCACTTCTTCGGCCGTGGCGCCGACCAGCCAGACTTCCTGCCAGGCGCGATATTTACTGTTAAAGGTTTGCGAATCGGTTTTGCCGTCTTTAATAACTGAATAGGTAAAAGTTGCTTCGCCACCGTTATGCGCATGTTCCAGGCGCTTTTTTTGGCCTACGGGCAAGTCTGTGGTTTTTATATACTTGGCTGCCGACGGTTTGGTGATATTAAATAATTTGGGCTTGGTCAAAACCACTTCCCGGCCGTCTTTGGTGCCATAAAAATCAAAAATTAAATTATTGCCTTCAACCCGAGTTTGCAAAAGCAGGGCAGTGGCATAATCATTTTTAACTCTAAAATCCGGTTTGGGATCATAAATAGTGGCATCCATGCCTACTGGCGGTTCATAATAGCTGACGCGATAACTGTGATTTCTTCTTTCTAAAATCGGCAAACCGGAATTTAAAGCCAGTCTGAACATGGTCGTTCCGACTTGGCACAAACCGCCGCCGACTTCTGGAATGGTTCGGTTGCCTTTGATGACCAGCTCCGGCAAATAGCCATTAGAAGTTTCAATCGGCGCCAAGGCAGAAACCAAAGAAAATTCTTCCCCTGGCTTAATAATTAAACCATTTAACAATCTGACCGCGTTGGCAATGTTGTGTCGCCGATTTTGCGGACTGCCGGCAAAACTGGTTTTACCGGTAGCTATCAATTCGGTAATGCCCAAACTTTGCGCGCTGTCAGAAGCGGAAATAGGTTTTTGAATTTTGACAACAGCCACTGCAACTTTTTGCTTTTTATTGATTAGCTGTTCGTTAAAATTCGCCAGAGTGGCGGCAACATCAAATTGCTTGCCTTGTTTGCCCTGCTGAAATTCCGCTACCCGACCGTTTTCAATTTTAAACCTGGAGTCTTGGGCTTCAACATTAATCTGACTTTGCAGTTTGGTTATCAACTTTTGCAGTTTAGCTTCAGTAAAAACTAAAACTAAGACATGTTTTTTGTTGAAATCAACATCCAGACCTTGGCCCATGGTTTTCGCATCCAAAACTCCCTGGTTGGCTTCCGGAATATCCAAATTGAAAGACGCTCGATTCACCACTTCCTGGGCGCGCTCAATAAACTTTGAAACTTCTGACTGGGTTATCCGGGCCGGCTCTTCACCCTTGGTCAATTCAATCTTGGCCGGCTCGATATTTTTCCACTGACTGATGGCGCTTTTAATGGCCGCCTGATATTGAAAACCCTGACCGGCTTTTTCCGCGGATACTGAAAAAGTGCCATTTTCAAAAGTTAAGTGGGCGTTTATTGGCAAAATATCTTTGGCGCCAAATTTATCTCTTAGCGCGTTTTCAATGACAATTTCATCAGACTGATAAACCGGGGTGATATGCTTCCGAAAAATTATGGCGCGCCAAGACTGCAAAGTATTCCTGAAAAAACCAAAAGCATGGCCATAATTCACGGCCGCTTTGATGCTTTCATCGGAATCAATATCTATCAATGGGGGAGTGATGTCGCTGGAAGTCAAGGCTTGCTGTATTGACATAATTTTAGTTTTACCGTCAGCGACCACTGTCAGACCTTGCTCAATCATTGTATCAACACGACTATTCAGAATATCTTTTGCCCGGGTTTCAGTCTGGCCGCCGACTGCCACATTCCCAAGCCAGACGCCCGGCATAATTTTTTTGGCGTAAACCTGCGGGATTGCTAAAATCGCGGCTAAAACAATCGCGGCCAGGCCCAGTAGAAAACCCAGGTCGACTAAGTTAAGGCGGCCGTTTTTTTTACGCAAAAAATTTCTTCTCTGCCTGGTCATTCCTCTGGCTGACTGGATAAAATCTCATTCAGCTGACGGCGAGAAATTTCATTTTGATCAATCTCATCATGCGGCATTAAAGTCAGAGAGCATTCCACCACTGACATTGCTTGCGAGCCCTCGGGCAGGGCGGCAGTCGGCCAAATCAAAGCTTCACCGCTGACTAAGCGGATGGTGGCGTG
>PEXW01000014.1 GCA_002774575.1 Candidatus Kerfeldbacteria bacterium CG08_land_8_20_14_0_20_43_14 | reverse complement strand
AATGGCTTCATCTGAACCTGAAGCGCGCATGTTGGAAAGCCTTTTAGTCTTGCAGACATTAACTTCAATATTTTCGTTGCGGCTGTTTTGGCCTACCACCATGCCGACGTAGACCGGCTCGGCCGACCCTACGAACATGACGCCCCTGCCCTGGGCTATTTCCAGGCCATAAGCATTGCTTTTGCCGGCTTCAGTGGCGACAAGCGAACCATGGGGGAAGGGGTTCAGATTAGCAACTGCCGGCCGGAAATCATCAAAAATATGATGCATAATAACAGTGCCGCGGGTTTTGGTAACCAGTGAATTTTTCAAACCAATTAAGCCCCGGGTCGGAATTAGATATTCCAGGTGCAAAGTTTTATCAGCGGCAACTTCCATGTGTTTGAGCTCTCCCTGGCGCTGGCCAATTTCAGAAATTATTTCACCCTGATAATTTTCCGGAATTTCAATGGTTAAAAATTCCCAAGGTTCATGGAGCTTGCCGTTTATATTTTTGGTAATAACTTTGGGTTGGCCAATCTGTATTTCAAAACCTTCCCGTCGCATGGTTTCAATCAGAATGCTCAAATGCAGTTCACCGCGGCCGGAAACCAAAAACTGATCAGAGCTTTGGCCCGGCTCAACCCGTAAAGCCACATTGGTTTCCAATTCTTTTTGCAGGCGTTCCTTGATATTTCTGGAGGTAACTAATTTTCCTTCCTGGCCGACAAAGGGGCTGGTGTTTGCGCCAAAGGTCATTTGCATTGTCGGTTCGTCAATGGCCACCGGCGGCAAAGGTTTTGGATTTGTGGCATCGGTTATGGTTTCTCCGATATTTATTTTTTCAAAACCTGCCACCGCCACGATCTCGCCGACTGAAGCTGACGGAATGCCGATTCTTTCTAGGCCTTGATATGCCAAAATTTCATTAACTTTGTTCTTTATTATAGTGCCATCAATCCGGACTAAAGCCGCTTCCTGGCCTTGTTTAATCTGGCCGGCGGTAATTTTGCCAATGCCCATTTTGCCTTTGTAATTATCATAAGCAATGGCCAAAACCAGGATTTGCAAAGGCGCATCCAGACTGCCTTTTGGCTCGGGGAAAAACTCAATTACTTTATTTAGAAGAGGACTTATATCTTGGCCAGGTTCGTGCAAATTCAAAGTGGCAGTTCCATTGATGGCGGAAGTATAGACAATCGGAAATTCCAACTGTTCATGACTGGCATTCAATTCCACGAATAAATCAAAAGTCCTGTTGGTAACTTCCTCAACTTGTGCGTCCTTGCGGTCAATTTTATTAATCACCACAATTGCCTTAAGGCCTAATTCCAGAGCTTTTCGTAAAACGAATTTTGTCTGCGGCATAGGGCCTTCTTTGGCGTCAATCAAAATTAGTACCCCGTCAACCATGCGTAGAGTTCTTTCCACTTCGCCGCCGAAATCCGCGTGGCCGGGCGTGTCCACGATGTTTATTTTTATACCCTGATAAACAATGCTGGCATTTTTTGCTCTGATGGTAATACCTCTTTCGCGCTCCAGATCCATGGAGTCCATTATCAAGTCGCCCGCAGTACTGGTGTTCACGGCGTGAGTTTGTTTTAAAATCGCGTCAACTAAAGTGGTCTTGCCATGGTCCACATGAGCGATTATGGCGATGTTCCTGATTTGATTATTTTCCGGCATTTAGGTATTTAAATATATTAAAACTTGCGCAAAAGCGGCAAGGTTGAGAGTAGCACATCTCATTTCCCCGTCAACCCAGCACCACTTTCCAAAATAAGTTTGAAATTAGTTGTAGATATTTTTTGTGATAAATAGCTATATTTTTAAGTAATGTTTTAATTGAAAGTGGTGCTGGGTCAACCATGAAGCGATTTCATAAAACAGTGCTATTAGTAGTATATTGACGGCATGATGCTTATCCGTTGGTTATTAAACGCCATAATGGTAATTCTGGTAACCTATATCGTGCCTGGCATTAGCGTAAAATCTTTTTATACCGCGCTGATCGTGGCCTTGATTTATGGAATTTTGAATGCCATAATCCGACCGATTTTGGTCATTTTAACTCTACCAATCAACCTTATTACCCTGGGTTTATTTACCTTAGTAATCAACGCCGGCCTGTTTTGGCTGGTCAGTTCCATTGTTAAGGGCTTTGAAATCGCAAGTTTTTGGTCAGCATTTTTTGGTGCCCTGGTTTTATGGCTCATCAGTTTTATAACCAATGCGGCTTTAAAATCAGCCAAAGCCAGTAAGTAGAATTTTTCGCTGAAGTTAGCCAAAAATCCAAAGGAAAACTTTTGGATTTTTTTGTTTTTCCACAAGTTTTGAGCATTGAGGCTTGCCCAGCACCACTTTTAAAAATAAGTACTACCCATTAAATAATAGCTATTAATCATATAACACATTGGTTATTTTAAAGAATTTGTATTAAAAGTGGTGCTGGGCTTGACAAAAATCTTAGGTATGATAAGGTCTTTCTTCACAAAATCCTCACCAGAATATGGCAGGATTTTTTGCATATCCAGAAAATTTATGAATCTAAGCCGCAAACAATTCAATCGAATCAAAAAACTCATGCAAGTGATGACCTTTGTCTTATTTTGGCAATTTGCTTTTCCTCAACATGCCATGGCTCAAGAAATCACGCCCAGCCAGGCGGAACAACCAGACCTTGCTTTTATGGTCCCGGCTGATGAACAAGTTGAGCCTGCTGTGCCAGTCGCGTTAAAAGTTGAAAAAGCTATTCCTCCAAAGCCAAAATATAAAGTCAAAAAATCTTTGACCGTGGTCATGACTGCTTATTCTTCGACTCGGGCGCAAACCGACAGCGACCCTTTTACCACTGCTTCTGGTGAAAAAGTCAGGGACGGCGTCATTGCCATGAATCGAGTGCCTTTTGGCACAAAGATCCGTATTCCGGAGGAATATGGCGATAAAGTTTTTGTGGTCAAAGACCGCATGAGTGCCCGTTATGGCAAAACCCGCGGGGATATTTGGATGAAATCTTATAAAGAAGCCAAGCAGTGGGGCGTGAAACGGGTGAGGGTAGAGATTTTAGAATCATAAAAAATCAAAGCCTTAAAAGGACATTGAGCTTTGGTGCCGCCGGTCGGACTCGAACCGACAAGCCTTACGGCGCGACATTTTAAGTGTCGTGTGTATACCAATTTCACCACGGCGGCCTATTTTTTATTACTTTTTGAATTTAACCCACGATGAGTAGTTTGTAAACTGTGGCAGTTTGGGCAAAGGATTCTAAGATTTGATAAACGATTATCAAAGCGATCGCCATTAGTATGGTCTAATTCTAACGGAATCCTACCATCTACTGTTTTTTGTGACCAGCCACATAATTCACGTTTCTGCTGTTTTATGCCTTTAGACAACAATCTCTTCTTAAGTTTATAACCTTGGTATGAACTTTTTTTCGCAGTATCCTCGATAACGGCATGGGCGGCTTGGGTTTGAACTTCATGCCGACATTCCAGCCCCAGCCTCTAAAATGTTTTATGTTTATATTCCATTTGTTAAGATAGTCTTTAATTTGCTGGTAATTGCCACCAGCTGGTACAAGACCAAGTTTATAGATGACTTGTTTATAACTAGTTGACTCTTTAGCCGCTTTTGATAAATCGTTTTGGTTCCAACGTTTTGTCCTCATAAGAATATTATGCAAAAAGGTTTACGCTAACACAAACACATACCATGGTGTCTACCAGTTACACCACGGCGGCAAATCTTAAGTAAGTATATTTAAGGCTGAGCAAGAAAATCCAACAATTTTGTTTTCCCTCAAACATGGCACGGACGAGCAGAGTGAGGAACACGGGCTTGTGGGGTAAAGTGAGGCTTCGTGCGGAACCTGAAGTCACCAAACGGCGTGTCAAGGACCCCGTTTTTTAGACAGTGTTTCGAAGACTTTTAGACAGCCATTGTAAGGGCTGTTTTTTGATGCCAGCCCTCAGCATAGACTGCCGGTGGCATCTTGAGTGCCGAGTGAATCCGGTAGTGGTTGTAAGCCCAGACCATGCGGTAGATTTCGGCCACCAACTCACCCAGCTGTTCAAACCGATTAGGATCGCCCAAGTCCACCTGAAATTTGTCATACCACGATTCCTGGTATCCGTTTTCCCAGGGACACCCAGGGCGAGAGCGGGAAATGGTAATCCCGAATTGCTTAAGAATTCCGGTAAAGGAGGCGGCTTCGTACTCCTTACCGTTGTCCGAGTGAAATATCTCCGGGTGTGGGTAATGCCAGAGAGCGCTCCACAGGGCCTGGATGGTTAGTGGCGCTCCTTTTCTGATGGACACGGATAGCCCGACAATCAGCCGGGTGAACAAATCCAGCACCGTAGCCACGTAGATTTTGTGCCCATGGAATGAGAGCTCGGTGAAATCAGCCGTCCAGATATGGTGCGGACACAAGGGTTGGGCCACTAAGAGGATATTTTCGTGAATTTCCGTCAGTTCCCTTGGTTTCCGGCCTCTTTTGCCCCGTCTACGCCGTGGCTTGATGCCGTACTTGCGCATGACCCGCCGAACCCGTTTGCGGTTAAGTTGGAGCTCAATGGCCAGGCGTCGTGACCCGTAGGCGTGCGAGTGGTCATGACGCAGGATTTCCTCTATCCGGCCCTTCAACTGCCAGTCCTCATCTTCTTTTTTCGATACGTAATACAAACTGGCCCGGCATATGCCTAAGCTTCGGGCCAGATTGGTTTTGTTGGGCTTGGGAAGAGCCGTCACCAGCTCTTTTTTTTGGTGGCAGACAGGCGCACGGTCAGTTCCCCGACCAAAGCTAACAGCTCCTGGTTTTGCTTGTGGAGTTTGGAGATCTCTGACCAGGATGGCGTGCCTTTAACGCCGGTGCCCAGCCAGTTGTAGATGGTGCTCTCATGCACCCCATGCTCTTTGGCGGCTTGTAGGACCGGCACGCCCTGCTCCTTGACCCGCTTCAGGATGTCCTGTTTTACTTCTAACGAAATACGATTGAGTTGATTTATTCATATAACACAAAAGTTAGTATTTATGCAGTCAGCATATCTCGACCTTTGTGTCTAGTATATGGGGTCCAGGTCACTCAGCAAGCCCCTTTTGTGGCAACTCAGGAAAATTTAATTGCCAAAAGAGATTATATACAAAAAATTGGCTCGAACTTCCGCCTCGTTGGCGGGAAAGCCCTAATTTCATTATCTAATCAGTGGCTTTGCGCCGCTGAAAAATTCAAATTTTCCGATTGGAGCGGGTGATGGGATTCGCACCCACGGCCTCTTCCTTGGCAAGGAAGCGTTCTACTGCTGAACTACACCCGCATACTTATTAAATTGGGGCTCCCGTCCCGCCATCCGGCGGGGTCTCGACATTTATTTTATTGATCTCGAGAATCGAACCGTCGAATTATGGTTTTGCCCCGATTTCTGAAGCGAAGATCCTGGAGGCCACGGGCGGGATCGAACCGCCGTGTAAGGGTTTTGCAGACCCTCGCCTTACCACTTGGCTACGTGGCCAAGTTTTCATTCGCTTCAGAAATCGTGGATCCTCGCCCGCTTTGCGGAGCGGGACAGACAACTATTCGCCTTACCACTTGGCTATCACGCCGCACACACTCTCACTTTTACTTAGGCCCCAATAATAAGATGGTAATAAGTATTATGTTTTGTCTCCCTACGGGAGATGTCCCGAAGGGACACAGACCCTCGCCTTACCACTTGGCTACGTGGCTAAGTTTTCATTCGCTTTGGTATGGCCTAATGTAACAAATATTTATTAATATCGCAACCGCCTTATTCTTGACCAACCGCCTGGCTGATATTGGTTAGCCCATCTTGCTTTAGTAATTTCAGAAGTCGCAAATTTATTTTTCGAATAGTGGCAGGGCCGTTAAAAATAAAACCCGTGATCAGTTCAATCAAGCTGGCGCCAGCTTTGATCTTTTCATAAGCATCGTCGCCAGTGAAAACCCCGCCGCAGCCAATAATTTTTATTGAACCTTGGGTTTTTTGGTAAACATAGCGGATGCATTCCGTGGAAATTTGTCTGACTGCCAAACCGGATAGCCCGCCCGGCCAGCTTGGGTTATATTCTTCCGGGTATTTTAGATAAGTTTTGGCTTTTTGGTGATCTTTAATTAAATTGCTAATGACCAAGCCTTGGATATTAAATCTGTGGCACAATTCAATAATTTGATCAATTTTTGTTTTCTCCAAATCAGGATTGATTTTCAAAAAAATTGGTTTGCTAGAGTGGATTTCGGTTCTGGCTTTATCAATTTCCATCAGGAGTCTTTTCAAAGTTTCTGGTTCGGAAAAGGGCGTGCCATCAGCAGTATTCGGGCAGCTTAAATTAATAGTGTAATAACTGCCAATATCTTTGAAGGTTTTAAAAACTTTAACATAATCAGCAATGGCTTTTTCGCCCACACAATCCACTCGGTTGGTTTTTGCCACGGATATGCCAAAAGGCAGAAAAGGTTTTTTGTTTCGTAATCGTGAATAAATTTTTTCCGCACCTTCGCTTTTCAGGCCGTAATTAATAACCAAAGCCTGGTTTTTTACCAATCGCCTGGTCCATGGTTTTGGGTTGCCAGCATAAGCCTCGCCAGTTATGGAACCGATTTCTGAAAACCCAAAGCCAAAAGTATGAGCAAAGTCCAAATATCGCCCATCTTTATCAAACCCGGCTGAAAGGCCAATGGGATTAGGGAAATTTATGCCAAAGAGTTGAACTCGCAAAGCCGGGTTGTCTACTCGGTAATAATTGCTTAAAGCCGGGCCAATTAAAGGAATTTTGGCGATTAATTCCCCGCCGCCAGCGACAATTGGGTGAATGGTGTCAGCGGGGATTTTATAAAGGATTGGTCGGATAAGGTGATTGTAGATCATGTAAGTAGATTGTGCCTGAACAATATGGTTCTGGCAATAACAAACAAAAGGCTTGTGTCCCCTTGCGTTTGGCGAATTATATTCAGTTAAGTATTTACCAAAGTGTCATTCATCCCACTTCTGATGGTCAAGCAACTGTTTCATATCACGAATTCTCTGCTCATATTCATTAATAAAGTGATTAAATGTGTCAGCAATTACAGTAAAGTCGCTATTATGCTTTACTTTAATTCTTCGATGTTCTCCGGTATCTGAACCCATATGCATATTTTCCATTTCATTAAGAATTTCCGCAAAAGGTCGGCTTATGCTTTTTCGAAATACTTGCAGGAGTAAAGAGAGTACAATAATGATGGTAATAATCATGGTTACCCCAGCAAAGTTTACAGCGTCTTGTAAAGTGTGGATTGATGCCATTGACGATGGGGCGTTGAAGAATAGTTGAACTGCCGCCAGAATTGTTTGGTCTGTAAATGTTATTGGCACGGCTACTATTCGAGAATTGATAAAGTTCTTTTCAGTTTCCGGGAGGTCAGCCGAGGTTTTAGCAAAGGTTGTAGTTATTTCTCCATGAATAGTCTTATTTAGCGTATCGTTAAGCATAACCCTTGTGCCAACCAATGAATCGAGGTCTGATGCAAGCACTAATCCGTCTGCTCTAATTATTTTTATCCTAAGAAGCTCTGGTACATCAATTTCCTCCAGGAAGTTTTTTAATTGTTGCTTGCCCTTGGTCGAATCAGCATCTAACGAATCTTTGGTAAGGTGTTGTTTTACTTGTTTTTCTACAAGATTACCAATAGTCGAAGTTTGATCATTAACCATTCCACGTTCAACTTTAGTATTGGTTGCTACCATCATAATGATGGTCATGCTGATTGCAAATAACCCGCCGGCAATAATTAGCGCCTCAATATTTGTGCCAGGGTAGCGAGCTCGTAATCTTAACGCGGCATATCCAGGCAATATAAAGCCAATTACCGCTAAGCTGTTGACCGATATTACAATCGCAAATCCGACCGGTTTCAAAAAATTATAAGCTAACAAAATCAGGGCGCATGCTGCTGATATTAGGCCGATAGTAAAGAATTTAGTGCCAACACTTATTTTTGCCCGCCCCATCCTAATAACTTGTGGAATGCTGATTATAAGCATTAATACCCCCGATAACAAAGCCGCCCAGTGGTGTTGGATGGGCGCTTGCCCGCCCGTCATTATTGATGTAGATGAGTAGGCAAGCCAAGTTCGAATAGAACTATAAATACTTAAACATAATCCAACAGCAAACCATCTTAGCGCCGAACGCAACTGTTTTTCGCTATGGTGTTGTGCTAAAAGCACAAAGGCAAGGCAGGAAATGCCTACAATAACGGTTATTAAGCCAGCAAAGTTAAGCGCAATATTATTCATATAGGTTTATTTTCTTTGGGGTCTGCTTTGGGTATCAATATGGAGCACTTCAATAAGTTTTGGGTTAAGGATGTATTCCGAAGGTTTCCCAGCCAGCACTGCCTGCGTTTTTTTTACCAGTTGATCAGGAGTAAGGTTTGCTTTTACGACGATATCTTTTGCGCCAAACCACAGGGCTTTCTGGATGGTGGCCGGATCTCCAAGATTAGAGACGATAAGTATGGGGATATGGCTGGTTTGAGGATCTGACATTAAATTTTTAGTGGCATCAAAACCATCAATTTTCGGCATGATAATATCCATCAAAATTATGTCGGGCTTGTTTTTTTTGGCGTCAGCTACGGCATTTGAAGCATCGGGCATAGCCAAGACCTCAAAGCCCGAATCCAGGAATTTTTTAGTGTACATCTCTCTAAGCATAATATCATCTTCAAAAATCAGCATTTTCTTCATATTAGGTTTTTTCCAATATTAATCTTGCTTTGTTGATAATATTTTGAATCGAACTTTTATGCTTGACAATATAACAACAGATGCCAAGTTCCTCGCACTTTTTTTGTTCATAATTGCTCTCTAAGTGGGAAACAATCATAATCGGGATTGAAAAAGTGGCCTTATCTGCTCGGATTTTTTCTAACAATTCCCGTCCCCCAATTTTTGGCATTATTAAATCTAGAATAATAAGATTTGGTTTACGGGTTCTCGCCAGAAGTAAACCCTCTTCACCATTGCCAGCGACATCAACGCTGTAGCCAAGGGCGGTCAGTTCTTTTTTAAAGAGCGTGGAAACAGGCGCATCGTCGTCTACAACTAAGACGTGTTGTTTCTGGGGTTCTTTTGTTGTTGAGGTAGATAGAGCCATAGGTTTAAAAATTATTCGTAACGAAGTGCGTCGAGAGCGTTAATTTTTGCTGCGCGACGGGCAGGATATAGGCCGGTAATCAGGCCTACAATTATAATTACTCCTGCGATGATAGCTAGAAAAATTGGCGGAATAGTGAAAAGATCTACAGGTTGTCCTCCAAGCCGAGCGGCAAAACGGTTAATAATAAAGTTAACAAGTTCACCAAAACCAACTCCCACAAAAAGCCCAGAAATACCACCTAGCACGCCAATGAGTAGGGCCTCGGACAAGAAGAGTATGTAGATGTGTCGGCTCGTTGTGCCGAGGGATTTCATGATGCCAACTTCACGTGTGCGCTCTAGCAGGGAAACCGTAAGCGTGTTAAAAGCGCCTAGAGAAGCTATAAGCATGGCGATTAGACCAAAAATAAACATGACAATCTGGAAAATCAGGAATATCCGGTCAATCTGGCCTACGGTATCAGCTACAGAATCGACCTGGAAACCCTCTGCCTCAATGGCTGATCGTGCTGCCGCGAGATGGTCTCGGGTATCCAGCTTTACCCGGGCTAGGTTAAAGTTAGTAATGCCCGCATCGGTGAAAATTTTCAAAGGCATGTAGGCAATACTATTGTCGCTAGGTAAAATACCTACAACTTTCACCTCCACGTCTTTTGTTTTTATTGAGGAGGAAGTATTGCTATTGGTGTTAGAATTACCGTTGGTTGAGTTTGTGTTTGTTGTGGAGGCATTTGTGTTAACCAAAGAACGTTCCTGTTCCACTGGTCCAGTGTCGGGAAGCACTATTTTCATGGTAACTGTTTGGCCGATTAAGTCTTGAGGCGCTTTTGCGCCAAGTAACTCAGCAGAAGTGGTGCTAATAATCGCGCTTTTCTCGTCATCAGTGGTATAAGCTGTGCCAAAATTAGTTACCACACCTTCGATATTTAAAAATTGTGCCTGTACGCCATATAAGCCAATATCCGTAGCCGTTTCCCCTTTTACTGCTTGGCCAGATTGGGAAATGGAAGAACTGACGCTGATTACATTTGGTAATGCTCGGAAACTTTTTAATGATTCCTCGTTTATTTTCAGGATAGTCGATTCGCCGACGCTCACATCAAGGACAGTAATAGCTGCGACATTCGTGACTCGGTTGACAATGAGTGCCTGCAAACCAAAACCAAGACTAACCAGAAAAACAATGGCGCCAATACCTATAGCCATACCGCCAATAGTCAGGAATGATCGGAGTTTTCGCATGCGCAAGCTCGATGCGGCTAAGTAAATAGTGTATCCAAATTTCATAGCTTTAACTTAAGAACGTACCGGTTCCCGAGAGAACCTTACCATCACGGACGTAAATAGTTTGTGAAGCATAATGTACGTATTCCATGTTGTGGGTCACCATAATGATGGTCAATTTTTTTTCCTCGTTTAATTTCTTGAAAGTTTGCATAACCTTTTCTGCGGACTCGGTGTCTAGGTTGCCTGTAGGTTCGTCGGCAACGAGTATGGTTGGGTTATTAACAAGCGCACGGGCAATTTGGACTTTTTGCTGTTGTCCACCAGAAAGTTCGGAGGGAATAAATTTAGCGCGTTGGTCCATGCCGAATTGCTTTAGGAGAGCCATAGCCCTGGCTTCGCGTTCTTTACGCCTAATACCCAAAATTGCCAGCGGAAATGCCACGTTATCTAAAACCGTAAGGGAACGGATCCAATCCGACTTTTGGTAGATAATACCAATCCGACTGAGCCTAAAACGCGCTAAGTCGTCTGGCTTTTTTAGATCCAGACGTTCATTAGCAATAATTATCTGGCCGCTCGTGGGGTGTTCAAGGCCAAGAAGTGTGTGCAACAGGGTTGATTTGCCGCTCCCGGAGGGGCCGAGAAGAATAGCAAATTGTTCTGGCTGGATTTCTAACGATACATCCCTAAGAATGCGCATTGGTTCTTTGCCGAAACGAAATTCTTTAGTGACGTTCTTAAGGGTGATTAATGGTTTTATTGCCATATTAGGTAGTTTATCAGACCCGAGGCTTAACCGCCGAAGAGCTTGCCTACGCCGCCGAGCCAGGAGAAGGTGTCCTCAAGGTTGTCAATTACAATTTGCAGGAAGGACTGGCGCGCGCGGCTGGTAAGGATTGAATAACCTTGGGATTTAGATTCATTACCAGCTTTATCCTTGCTCACCACTCGGAAGTGATATGTTTTTGCGGGAGTCAGGCCACCAATGACCATAAGGTGTTCACGTACACGTTCAGCGTTCTCATCGGATTCAGCACTATAGCTGGAGCTAGACAGTCCTTCGCCGTATTGCACTTGTGAGGTAGTTGGTTCGTTTGTCTTCCAGGAGACGATAATTTGAATCTTTGCCGCATCGCCAGAGCCCACAGTGTTAGATTCAGATTTCACCTCACTAATAACTGGCGGCATTGTATCCTCTAAAGTGCGGAATTTATTCTCGGTGGATAACGCTTCATACCCAAACTGGTCACGACCCCGGACTTTGAATTTGTATTCTGTGGCGTCGTCTAAGCCAAACACTAGGATACTATGTTCGGTGACAAGCGAACTGTTGCCCTGCGTCTTGTTCGGCGATTTATCATTATAGTATTCCACTTCAGAAGTCGTAGCCACGTTGGTGGTCCACTTCACTTCGGTTTGACCTTCAGCTTTATTGGTTGAAGAAACAGTAAGGACCTTAGGGTATGTAAGCGTGGTGAAATTATAATCGTCAGAAGCAATAGGATTATCCGAACGGTCGACACCTTCAATATGAAGGTGATAGGTTGTTCCGTCCTTAAGGTTTTCTAGTTTAACAGTGTGCGTTGAAGAATATGATCCAGACGTGTCAGTAAAGGTGAAACCGTACTTAGTTTTTGGCCCATATTCAATGATAGCCGTTGATTCCTTAGTTGTGGTCCAGGAAATTATGGCATCAGTAAGCCTGATGTCATAAATCTTTACGTTTTCCACGCGGGGCGCTTCTAGAGTTGTAAAAGTCGCAACATCTGAATATGCAGCGTTTTGGTCAATATCAATGCTCTTTACTCGGTAATAGTAAATGGTCTGGGCGTTCAAACCCGCGACTTTCACGCTGTGTTCAGTGAGTTGGTCTGCGGTTCCTTGTTCTTTCGTAAGTTTATCTTTGTTCAAGCCAAACTCGACAAAAGATGATGCCACGCGTTCAGTTTTCCATGTGACCGTTGCGGCAAATGAGTCAGGTGTTACTGTTGGGCCTTCAGTGATAGGTGGTGGTGACGTAAAACGACCTTGTGGGACAGCGGCTAGTTTGAGTGTTTCATCAGATTTGGCGCCTGCTTTATCTTTAGCTGTAACTTTGTAGGTATATTTTTGGGTTGAATCTAGGCCGGTATCAAGATAACCGGTAGAGGTAATGGTGGCAATTTCAGTGAAAGTTACGCCGTCATCTGTTGAACGGTAGATGGTGTAATAGA
>PEXW01000069.1 GCA_002774575.1 Candidatus Kerfeldbacteria bacterium CG08_land_8_20_14_0_20_43_14 | reverse complement strand
CCCCGACAACAGCTTGTCCCGCAACGATGAGGCGAGTGAAACGAGCCCATCTTGTTGCGAGGATCCCGAATAATTAATTTTTCTGGAGCGGGCGACCGGAGTCGAACCGGCGTCTCCACCTTGGAAGGGTGGCATAATAAGCCGTTATACGACGCCCGCCTAGTTAGTATAAAAATATCCGTACGGGATCCTCGAAAAATATAGTCGCTTCGCTCCTTATTTTTCGGGAGAAAGCTGTAATATTACCATTATACGATACCCGCGTGTAAATAATTTATAGTATTCTCAACATAGCCGAAGCGCAAAGGTTTTTCAAGGCTAAACTGTCCTAAAACCGGTTTTTAGGCTATAATTTATGTATCAAAAACCAGATAATAAAATAAAACATGATTCAGGAGGAACAAAAAATAAAAGCGATTTTGTTGAAAGAGGGGTATGTAGCCGAAGAAGAGATTAGAAAAGCCGAAGCTTATGCCAAAGCCAATAATGTTTCCTTGGCCGAATATTTGGTTATGGAGGATTTGATAACCAAAGATTCGCTGGGCCAGGCCATGGCTAAAGCTTACAAACTCAATTACGCTAATTTGAGCTCTCATTCCCCGGCCCGTGAGCAGGTTTTGGAAATTCCTGAAAATCTGGCAAAAAAGTTCAGGGTGGTTTTGTTCGCTGAAGGTAAAAAGGAAATCATCGTAACTACTGACAATCCCATTCAGGCAAATTTGAGCAAAAAAATACAAACTTTATTTCCCAGAAAAAAAATAATCATAAATTATTCTTTGCCTGAAGATATTGATCAGGCCTTGTTGCATTATCAAAAACCTTTAAGCGCCCGTTTTTTGGAAATTATCAGAGCCAAACAGCAAGTCGCGCCAGAGCTTTTGGAAGCCATCATCGGCGAGGCCATGTCTTACCGCGCTTCGGATGTGCATTTTGACCCGCAGGAAAAAGATGTGGTTATTCGTTTTCGCATCGACGGAGTTTTGCACGAAGCCGGCCGGATTCCCAAAGAAATTTACGAAAATATTTTAAACCGCATAAAAGTTCAGGGGCATTTGCGAATTGATGAACACTTTGCCACCCAAGACGGCGCCATGCGCTTTATTCATAATCGCAAGCCCATAGATTTGCGCATTTCCATTGCGCCGACTCTGGACGGCGAGAAAATAGTTTTAAGAATTTTGGCTGAATATGTGAAAAATTTCACCCTGACCGATTTAGGCGTGGCCTCCAAAGATCTGGGTAAAGTTTTTGAAGCAATTCAGAAACCCTTTGGCATGATCATTGTTACCGGTCCCACGGGCGCGGGCAAAACCACCACGCTTTATGGAGTTTTGCGCATGCTTAACCGGCCAGAAGTGAACATAGCCACGATTGAAGATCCGGTTGAGTATAAAGTTTTGGGCTTGAATCAAATCCAAGTAAATGAGCTGACCAATTTAACCTTTGCCAAAGGCTTGCGTTCAATCGCTAGACAAGATCCGGATATTATAATGGTTGGTGAAATTCGGGATCAGGAAACCGCGGAAATCAGCGTGAATGCCGCGCTCACTGGCCATCTTTTATTATCAACCTTTCACGCCAATGACGCGGCCACTGCCATTCCCCGTCTGATCGAAATGGGCATTGAGCCATTTTTGCTGGCTTCAACCTTGGAATTATTAGTGGCGCAAAGATTAGCCAGAAAGCTTTGTGAAAGCTGCCGATACCGGGTTACTTATTCCAGCCAGGACTTGGAAAAAATTCTGTCCAATTCCGAGAAATGGTTTGGCGGCAAGAGCACCGTGCTTTACCGTTCCAAAGGCTGCAAAAATTGCGGTAACACGGGTTATAAAGGCCGGGTGGGTATTTTTGAATTTATTTCCATTAATAACGATTTAAGAAATTTAATTAATCAAAGACCCAACACCCAGCAAGTCTGGGCGGTTTCCAGACAGCATGGCGCCAGAAGTTTGTTTGAAGATGGGATTGATAAAGCCAAAAGCGGTTTGACCTCTTTAGAGGAGTTGCTTCGGGTGGCCACGCCGCCGGAAGCAAACAATTAAAAGGACAATGGCTAAAGCAGAAAAATTAAAAGTCGAAGACGGCGAAAAACGCAATTTATTCGGTTTGGGCTATAAAAAAGACCGGGAATATGTTTTGGAAAACCTGGCCATGCTTTTAAGTTCGGGCATGGATGTTATGTCGGCTTTTGCGGCCATCAAGCAGGAAATCGGTTCAAAAAAAATGTACAAAATAATCAGCGCTTTAGAGCAGAAGGTTTCCGCCGGCTCAAGTTTGTGGCGGGCTTTGGAGCCGACCAAATTATTGCCCAGTTACATGCTTTCCTTGGTCAGAACAGGCGAAGAAAGCGGCAGACTGACCGAGAATCTTAAGGTAATTGTCCAACAGCAAATAAAGGATCGGGAATTCAAATCCAGGCTCCGTTCAGCCATGATTTATCCGGGAATTGTTTTTAGTCTGACTATTGTAATTGGCATAGGCGTGGCCTGGTTTATTTTGCCAAAGCTTGCTGATGTTTTTTCTTCTTTAAAACAAGACCTGCCCTGGATTACCTCGGTCATGATTAATTTTGGCAAGGTTTTGAAAGCTGATGGGAAAATTATTGTGCCGATAGCCGTATTAATAATCGCGATTTTATGGTATTTCTTGTTTGTAAATTACAAAACCAAGCATCTTGGCCAGGAGATATTATTCCGATTCCCTGGGATCGGGAAAGTGATTCAGGAAGTTGAATTGGCCAGGTTTGGTTTTATTTTAGGGACCCTGCTCGGCTCGGGTTTGCCTATCGTGGAATCCATATCTTCCTTAAGACAAGCCACGACTTTGCGGGCCACACAAAAATTTTATGAACATCTTCAAAAAAGCATTGAGCAGGGCGATTCTTTTCAGCACAGTTTTAGAAGTTATAAAAAAAGCCGCAAGTTAATCCCCGCCCCTATTCAGCAGTTAATCGCAAGCGGTGAGCAGTCAGGTCGGCTAGCCGAATCATTGTTGTACATTGGCAGAATTTATGATGCCAAGGTTGAGAATAGCAGCAAAACCATAGCCGTTATACTGGAGCCAGTTCTGCTGGTAATTGTTTGGCTGGGTGTAGTGGCCGTGGCCGTGGCGGTAATTTTGCCGATTTACAGCATGCTGGGCAATTTTAATACTTAAGTAAAAGATGAAGGGAAAAATTTTCGGTAAAAATAATAAGGGATTCACCTTACTGGAAGTTTTATTGTCAGTAGCGGTTATCGGCATATTGGCAGGGGCAGGGGTTCCAATTTATCAAACCCTGCAAAACCGCAATGACATGGATATTGCCGTAAGCAGTTTTGCCCAAAGCCTGCGACGGGCTCAATTATTGTCTCAAGCCGTGGCCAATGACACCACCTGGGGCGTGAGAATCCGACCGGGATTCATTATCCTTTTCCAAGGTCAGAATTTCATGGGCCGGGATCCGAATTTTGATGAAGAAATTTCCATTCCTCCCAGCATTCGAATTAGCGGGACGCCGGAAATAGTCTTTAACAAATTTACCGGCATTCCCCAAACCGCCGGAACCCTGACTTTAACCTCTGTCAATAATGAAACCGAGACGCTTACCATCAATACCAAGGGCACGGTCAATTATTAAACCGGGCTTTTCTTTAATTGAAGCGATTTTAGCCGTTTCAATTTTCGCGCTTTTGGTTACGGCATTTGTCGGCACCTATATTTACGGCAAAGAAAGCACGGCCTTGGCAGGCGCGCGGGCGCGGGCGAATTTATTGGCTGAAGAAGGTTTGGAAGCCGGCCGGAGCATTCGCGACGGGGCTTTTAGTAATTTAACAGACGGCAATCACGGCTTATCCAGTTTAAGCGGGATTTGGAATTTTAGCGGAACCAGCGATATAGATGAAATTTTTACCCGTCAAATTGCCATTTCCACCATCGATGCCAATACCAAGCAAATTGTTTCAAATGTCTCCTGGCAGCAAAACCTGCAAAGAACCGGCCAGGTATCTTTAACAACCAGATTAACCAATTGGTCCAGGTCAACCACCGGCAGCTGGGCTTTGCCGGGCTTGCAAGCGGGTTTTGACCTGACCGCGGCCAACAGCGGCAATGCCGCCGCAAACGCGATCAGCATTGCTTACGCCAATCAAAAAGTTTATTTAGGCAGGACCAATAGCGCTGGCCGGGAATTTTATATTTTTGATGTTGCCAATCCGGCAGTGCCTGCGCTGCTGGGACAAAGGAATTTAAATGGCAATCCCAATCATATCGTGGTTGTGGGGAATTACGCCTATATTGCTTCAAGTGACAATAATTCCGAATTGCAGATTGTTGATATTAGCGATCCGGCGACCATTGGTAATGCGGGCAAATTAACCACAGTAGATCTGACCGCGGCCAACAGCGGCAATGCTACAGCAGATGCCATTGCTTTGGCGACTGACGGCAGTTACTTATACATGACCAGGAATGGCGGTAATGGCTTACTGATATTTGATATTCAGGCTAATCCGGTTAACCCAGGCAATCCAGTAGGCCGAACTGCCAGTGCTACTGGCGTATTGAACGATATTGAGGTTGCTGGAAATTATGCCTATGCCGCCAGTACGGATAATAATGCCGAAGTGCAGGTGTTTAATGTTACCAATAAAACCGCGCCGACGCGAGTAGGAGTTTTGAATTTGAACAACGGTGATAATAACACTAACGGACTCTCGATTGTTTATAATAACAACTCTGTCTTTTTAGGTAGGACTTTGAGCACGTTTGCTCCTGAATTTTATGTAATTAATGTTGCCAATCCGTTAACCCCGACCTTAACCAGCACTTTAGAGGTTAATAATTCCAGCGTGATTTCAATTTCTTATGATTCGGTCAATCATCTGGCCTTTATGGCGACTACGGATGTCAGTAATTATTTTAAGGTCATTGATACTAATAATCTTGCTACGCCAACAATTTATGGTCAGTTAAATCTCGGTCCCCGGCCCCGGCAGGTTATTTACGCGCCGGATTTGGATCGGGTTTTTATCGCCAGCATGCTTAACACCCAAGAATTGCAGGTCATAAGGCCGCAATAAAATATAATCGGCTTACCATGAATTTTCAAAAAAATAAAATTAATAAGCTCAAAAAACCTTTTTTGAAAAGTAGCCCTGGAGTCACTTTGGTTGAACTATTGTTGTATATTGCTTTGATTTCAGTTGTGGTTTTTACTATTTCCATTTTTATGTTTTTGACTTTACAATCCAGAATCAAAAACGAAACCATTGCCGAAGTTGAACAGCAGGGTTTGCAAGCTATGCAAATGATTACTCAAACTGTCAGAAACGCCACCAGCCTTAATTTTCCAATTCAAGCCGCATCAGCCAATAATACTTCCATAAATGTCAGCGTTCCTGCCAATAGCCCAACGGTTTTTAGTTTGTCATCAGGGCAAATAATGACGCAGGAAGGTTCGGCTACAGCAGTCGCACTAACCAACAGCCGAGTGGATGTAACCGGCCTGGTGTTTGAAAATTTGTCGCCAAGCTCAACTTCAGAAATTTTACGAATCCGCTTTACTGTGGCTTCAAAAAATCCTGGTGGCAGGAATGAATATGATTATTCCAAAACCTTTTTTACCTCTGCCCAACTAAGACCCTAAACAATGAAGGCTTTATCTGTTTCCAAAAATCGTTCCAAAGGCTTTATTGCGCTAATAAGCGTTTTAATTCTGGGCGCTGTAGGCACGGCAGTGGCTGTTTCAGTCTTATTATTAGGCCTTAACAGTTCTAGGACGGGTTTAGCAGTTGAACAATCCAACAAGGCCAAGGCCTTGGCAAATGCCTGTGCTGAACACGCCTTAAATATCATCACCATAAATCCGAATTATACCGGCTCAATGGGCTTGATTATCGGAATTGACTCCTGCCTTTATACAATAACCAATCTTGGCGGGCAAAATCGAAATATCGCAACCAGCTCGACAGTCGGAGTTATTACCAGAAAGGTTTCAGTAAATGTCAGCGCAATAAACCCCAAGATAGTCGTCTCTTCCTGGCAGGAAGTTGCTAATTAAGGATTTTTAGTGTATATTTAAAGCAGTTTTTTATTAAGCTTTCTTTAAAATTAAAGAAAAAAATATGAAGCAACACAAAAACCACAAGGGGTTCACGCTCCTGGAAATTCTATTGGTCGTTGCCGCCATTGGCATTTTGGCCGGCATTGTGATTTTGGCTATTAACCCCAGTAAACAGCTGGCTGACACCAAAAATGCCCAGAGAAGGTCGGATGTTACCACGATTTTGAACGGGGTGTATCAATATGCCATAGATAACAGTGGCGTTGTACCTGCCGCGGTTACTTCAGGTACAACCTGCGCTGCCGCAGTCGCTACGCAAGAAGTTTGCAAAACCAGCGGCACCTGCACAGGTTTGACGGATTTGAGCGCGCTGACCACTAATGGCAAATATTTAGTCGCTATGCCTACAGATCCAACCAGCTCCACCACTAATGGCACGGGCTATCATATTTTTAAAGACGCTAATAATCGCATTACAGTCTGCGCCACGCATGCGGAAAATAGCGCCAGCATCAGCGTAACGCGATAATAAAATAATTTTTTACTTAAAACCAGAGACTGCTAAAGTCTCTGGTTTTTTGATTATAGAATTTTTATAATCTTGTTTGGTTTGTGCTGGCCCGAAACCAGCTGGATTCTTTGGCAGCCAAGCGATTTTTTTAATAAACTTAGAGCCCTTTGGTTGGCCTGATTTTGTTTAGCCTGGACTTTTACTTGCACAATAAAACCGTCCTTATATTTTTTGACTGCATCTACTTTTGAATTAGGAATGACTTTGATTTTGATAAACCGTTCAACAGGTTTTGGCATAACTTCTAAGTTTATTCAGGAGGGTGTTTGGTCCGGCATAAAGGTCGGAATTTTGGTTTTTCCAAACATTGCCCTTTTGATCAAGAATTTTTCCGCCAGCTTCTTTTACAATAACCATGCCCGCGGCCACATCCCAGATATTCACTGGGTTGGCGATAATTACCGCGTCCAGCCGGCCAGCAGCCAGATAAGCCATATCTAAAGCGGTTGAGCCGGAATGCCTGACGGCCCTGACGCAATAGCTTAATTTTTTCGCCAAAGTCAATGAGGCGTGAAGTGATTTGGCAGAGTGGCTGTAGCCATAGCCGATGATGGTTTGTTTTAAGGGTCGGCTAGGGTTTACAGTTAAAGCCTTGCCATTTTTTTTCGCGCCTTGATTTTTGGCGGCAATAAAAATTTCTTTGGTAGCCGGGCAAGTGATGATGCCAAAAAGAATTTCATCGCCCTCGGCCAAAGCTAAGGAAACCCCGAAAAAAGGTATGTGTAAAATAAAATTGGTCGTGCCGTCTAAGGGATCGATTATCCAGCGGACTTTTGAATTATGATTATGACCTTCTTCTGAAAGAATGCCGATTTTTGGAAAGGATTTCTTGAGGATTTTTTGGATTAATAAATTCGCCGCCTTATCAGTAGCCGTTACTAATTCATGGGCAGACTTGGCTTTATAGTCTTGGCTATGAAGCCGGTGAAAGTTTTTTAAAAGCAGTTGGTCCGCGGCTTTGGCAGCTTGCAAAGCGGCTTTGATTGGTTGCATATTTTTTATTTCCCCTTAAGCCAATAATAGCAGTTTGCCGCAAATTCCCGAAGCACGGCTTTGCTGCCCAGGATTCTTCGCTTAAAAGTATGCTGGTTAATAACATTTCTGTCTGCCGAGCGGCAGATTATATCCACGCCTTGCTCGCGGAAAAATTTACAAGCGCGATAAGTGTGGAAATCTGAAGTTAAAACAATCAGTTTTTTCCAATTATTCGCTCGGGTTATGGCAATGACATTTTGAGCGTTTTCCCAGGTATTTTCCGATTGGTCCTCCTGAACAATACTTTCAAAAGGCACGCCCTTTAACATTAGCAATTCAGCCATGGCTGGCGCTTCGGGATATGGATTTTTGCCAACCTTGCCGCCAGCCACGATGACAATCGGCGCAACATCGTTTTTAAAAAGTTCAGCCCCGGACAAAGTTCTCTCCTCGGTTTTTATGGACATTTCTCCGGTTTTGGCATTAATACCCC
Organism: Candidatus Kerfeldbacteria bacterium CG08_land_8_20_14_0_20_43_14; assembly: GCA_002774575.1. Classification (GTDB taxonomy): domain Bacteria; phylum Patescibacteriota; class Patescibacteriia; order PEXW01; family PEXW01; genus PEXW01. The sequence continues at coordinate 13,253 of PEXW01000069.1, read as the reverse complement.
CGCCCAAAATAACCAAAGCATCGGCTTTTTGCAGCGGGTTTTGGGTCAGCCAAACTTTTGATAAGCCGGCATTCACATCTGTAAATCCGGCCAGCAGAAAAAAGACTGTTAATATCCCGAAAAGCGCAATGATATAATATCTCAACCGGCTAACCGGCTGGAATTTTTGGGTGTCCATATTTATTTATTTCGAAATTGTTTTAATAATTTTAAGTCCTGAATATGCCGGCCGTCGTGAGGGGTTTCCGCCACCATATCAACCTTTTTTAATTTGGAATTTTTTACCAATTCCTCAAAGCCTGCCAGGCCGATTTCGCCCTGGCCTAAATGTTCATGCCGGTCTTTATGCTCGCCTATTTTTGTCTGGCTGTCATTGGCATGAATTAATTTCAGATATTTTAAGTCAATTTTTTTGTCAAATTGTTTTATAAATTCATTCAAGAATTTTTTATTTCGCAAATCATAGCCAGTGGCAAAAGCATGGCAAGTGTCCAGACAAATCCCGAATGAGGAGCTTTGGGCTTTGAGCTCTGGACTGCCAGCCAGCTTTTTTATAAGATAAGCTAGTTCTTCCAAGGTATCGCCCATGGTTTTGCCAGCGCCAGCTGAATTTTCAATCAAAAATACGCTTTTGCCTTTATAACCAGTCAAAACTTTTTTTAGGCTGGCCAAGGTGGTTTTTAAAGCGGCTTTTTCCGGTTGTTCTTTGGCCGAACCCAAGTGGGTCATAACCGCGGTTACGTCCAAAAGAGATGCTCTTTCCAATTCTTCTCTGACTACGGAAATTGAACCGTATTTTATCCGGTTATTATCCGAAGCGAAATTTATAAAATACGGGGTGTGGATATAGGTTTTGTTGAAGTTGTATTTTTTGTTCTGGCTTTTGAATTGCTTAACAATACTGATGGTCAATTTTGGTGCCGGGCCGCCCTGGGGCGGACGCGAAAAAAATTGATAGGTTTCGCAACCCAAGGATTTAGCGTTTTTAGGACAGTTTTGAACTCCGCCAGCGGCAGAGACATGAAGGCCGAAAAGCATATATTAAAAGCTTATCATAGTTACTTAATCTTTTTCAGCCTTGACATGAGTTAAAAAATAGTGTAATTTTTTAGGCTAAATAAAAACAGGAGTAAGAAGTGAAAAAGAAAAGACCGAAAATCCGTTTACCTTTGCCAAGAAAAACCGGCGGAGTGCACCGAAAAAATAAAGGGCGCGGTTCGTATGACCGGAAAGAGGGAAAACTGATTATTGCAGATTATGAAAGCTCGGAATAAATTCTGGGTTTTTTTATTTATTTAATCCTGCCATTATGCTGCGCTTACGGCAGCTAAAGCAATTGCCGCAATTAGCGCAAGAGTAATGCCGATATATTAATGACGTTGCAAACGCGCTTTATTGATAATAATCCCAAGCAGAGCGGCAAGGGCAATATAGCTTTCGGAAATGGTAATGGTGATTGAAATTGGTATCGCTAAAACAGCCGCGGCATAGGCGACCCAGGTTAGGTTATCAAATATACTTTGGATTACGATTGGCCGCCAATGTTTTTTGGCATGCAGAAAAGACGACCGAATTTCTTTTCGGATAATCATCCATAGCAAACACATTATTGTCAAAGAGGTATGGATGCCCTAGATGGCGAGCGATGGTTTTGATTGTTGGCTTAAAACTCCGGTAAAAACATTGGTCATTGCGGATAAGATAGTGGCGATGCCGGCCAAGACGACTCTATGTTCAAGAAAAGAATGTTTGCGGAAGAATTGCCACCAATGACTGGGTTCGCGGTGGATTACGGTAATGATTAATCCGATAAAAATGATTATTGTTAAGAATAGTTGAAATGAGCTGATTGTTTCGCCGATGATGAGAATGCCTATGGCTATGGTGATCGGCAGCTCAAAACTCATGACTGGCTCTGTGACCGAAAGTTTTCCCTGGCCTAGAGATTTGAAAAGAAAAATCGCGTAGATAAAGGTGGCGACTCCGGTAAACCCAAGAAGCATGTCCAGATTACCTTGCGAAAAGAAAAGCGGAATATCAGACCAGACAAATGGCAATAACCCAAATAATCCAAATGCTCCAATAAAAAATAACGCCGGAACAGCGCCGACTGCCCTTACTGAACGTTGAATGGCGAAGTCGCCAAAGCCCCAGGCTAAAAATGCGATAAATGCGGCAAGTAAACCAGCCGTGGGTGACATAGATGTGTATAGTATATCATTTCATCATTTGAAATATCCCTCCTCTCCCTTGGAGATTGGGCGTGCTTACCTCTTAATTATCCCCTCCTGTCCGAGGAGGGGCCAGGGGTGGTGTGAGAGGAAATCTGATTAAGTGCATCTAAGATAATCTGTAATACTCCATTAATATTGTTATAAACATCTGTATTTAAGACTCTTAAAACATTTATTTTATATTGTTTAATAAATTTTTCTCTTTTTAAATCATATAACATAGCCGTATTTGAGAAATGGCTTTCGCCATCAATTTCAATGGCCAGTTTAACTGTTGGACAATAAAAATCGACAATGTATGGGCCAATACATTGTTGTCGGCGAAATTTAAAGCCTTCTAGTTGTCTGTTTTTTAAATACGACCAAAGAATTATTTCAGCCTTGGGCATGTTATTGCGTAATGACTGGCGCTTTGATTTGGCTATTTTATTATTGAAGATTTTTATCATAAACCACCCTGCCCCTCGACTTTGCCCTCTCGATTACACTCGGGAGCTTCACTCGGGGCACCCCTCCTTGTGAAAGGAGGGGATATTTAGGAAGAGGAAATTTGTTTACTTACCCAGTCAATTACTTTCTTATTCGCCAAAACCATTTTTAGATAGTCTTTATAATCCTCCGACTGTAATCGCTTCAAAATTTCCGGCTGATTGGTATAGCGCAGGCTTTCGGCGGAAATTTCATTTTCTACCTCCTGGTCTGTGGCAAAAAGTTTTTCTTTTTCCGCCAAAGTTCGCAAAACCAAAGCCACTTTTACCCGGGTTTCGGCTTTGGGCAGAAACTCTTTTTTCAAGTCGTCTCTGTTTTTTTTAATGTTGCTTAAATAGTCTTCAAATTTGCCCCCATCATCACCAATGGCGTGCTCCAATTCATGTAGCATTTTGTCGGTTTCAGCTTCCACTAAAATTTCCGGCATTTCCCCGATTTTACACTTGGTTAAAACCGCTTCCAGCATTGCTTGTTCAAACTTTTGCTCTTCTTTCATTTTGGCTTCCTGGTGCAAATTTTCCTGAATTTTGGCGCGCAAGTCTTCCATGGATTCAAACTTACCTAACTTTTTCGCGAATTCATTATCCAAGGCGGGCAAAGCCACATCATACACGGCTTTTAAGGTAACTTTAAAATCCGCTTGTTTGCCCTGCAGATCTTTTTTAACGTAATCTTTGGGAAAAGTCAGCTTGAATTCTTTGACTTCATTTTCTTTCATGCCGATTACCTGGTCTTCAAAGCCCGGGATAAAAACTTTTTCGCCAATGGTCAAAGGATAATTTTGGCCTTTGCCGCCGTCTAACGGCACATTATCCAGATAGACATTAAAATCCACATCCACCCGATCTCCGGTTTTGGCCGGCCGATTGGTCCGCGTTTCAGTGGCGTGCATTTTTTGCAGGCCTTTCAAAGTTTCCTCAACTTTTTCGGTTTTAACCTCTGCCGGCTTTTTTTCAAGTTTAATAGATTTAATATCACCAATGGAAATCTCCGGCAAAACCGCGACTTCGGCTTTGTAAATAAACGGGTTGCCTTCAGCCAGCTTCTCAATGAAAATTTTGGGCGCGCCCAAAGATTTAATGTCTTTTTCAATAACGGCTTTGGGAAAAGAGTCCTGTACAGCCAACTCGGCTGCTTCTTCCAAAAGCGCTTTTGAGCTGACTTTTTTTTCAACAACATCCCGCGGGGCTTTGCCAGGTCTGAAGCCGGGAATTTTTATTTCTTCAGCCAGATGGTTAACGGCCTTGGTTATAAACTTGGAAAATTCATCAGCGGTTAATTCAATAGTCAGCGCTGTTAAACTTTTAGGTTTTAATTCGACTGTGATTTGCATAAAAAATATTAAAGGGTTAAGAATTTTAACCTAACTGATTTTTGGAGATTGGTCAATTTAGTGAAAAAAAGGGGGGCGAGCAAGGCCATAAAATGACCCTCTATATTATTAGAGGGTCAAAAGTCACCAGGCCATTTCAACCAGATCATCAATAGAGTTAATCGGAATGGCATCTAATTCGGCAAAAGTCGGCCATTCACCACAGGCTTCGCAAAAAAGATGGAATATGGCGTAGGTTGTTCCAGAGAATTGTCGTTCAAAACTCATAATTATAACCGGTTTATCAGTTTCTTTGCATAACCAAATTGGATTACCATCCAGGTTTATTATGCGCGCGTGATGTTCGCACCATTTTTGCTCGGATTTTAAAAAAAGCATGATTTCTCCTTTTGGGAGATTATAACAAACAGTAAAGGGAATTTCAAAAAAGAAGTGCCGCAGTAGGCAGGGTTTAAAAAGCAAATAATTGAAAATGTTGGGTCTTTTTTGTATGGCATAATATTGACATACAATTTCCATAACGATACTCTACATTTATCGATTATGAAACCTTGAACCTTAAAGGAGGGCAGAATGCGTAATCGGCGGTTTGTTCCTTCCCCCCTGCTCATTGAGGGTATTGCTATCATACTACTCGTGGGATCATGGGTCGGGACATATTATCTCATGCCATTAATCGTGAGAATTATGCGCTCAGCAGTAGGCGTTTTATGACAAGACAGATGGGGTTCATTGGAAACTATAAGCTCCTTTATTTTAATATGACCTTGGGGCTGCCACTAAAAATCCCAGTGCGGCCCGCTACGGCTGCGTGAACAAGCATAAATTCATCTTAAATAAGTCCAGCTCAGGCAGAGTCGCCTGAGCTGGGAAAATTTTTATAAACAAATAGATTATCCTTTCGGTCTTTTATCCACGATTCTTTTTTCCTTCAGCTCGCTTTCCATGCCGATCATTTGTAAAACCTCGTTCAGGTTTTTTTGCACTATCTTTGGGGTAATGCCGGTTTCGGACAAAACTTTTCGGTTAATATCTCTGCTCAAAGCTTCAAAATCAACCTTGGGTTTTGACGCGATGTATAGAACCATTTCATCCACTTCATAAGGGTCATTATTCACCTTAGAAATTTCCAATTGCCATTCGTCCACATCCTTTATGCCGGAAAGTACGGGATAAAAAGCGTTCAAATTAACCAGTTCGCCTTTTACTTTGGTCAGGCGGAATTCTTTGAAATCGCATTTTCTTTGAATATCTTTGGAAATTTGCGGAACCGTCCGGCCGCAATGCGGGCAGGTTTTCCAGGAAAGCCCCTGGATCATATCGCCAGTCCGGTATCTGACCATAACAGTCCCCCGCCAATTCAAGCTGGTGTAAACCAATTCGCCCGGCGTGTTTTCCGGCACCCGGTTGCCGTTTTCATCCACTACTTCAAAAATTTCCATGTCCGGATAGGTGTGATAGCCGGTTTCTTCACTGCATTGAACCCAGGCGGTTTTGCCTTCAGTCATGGCATAGGTTGCCAGGATCTTTGTGTTAAAAGCGCCCACTTCTTTAAGCAGTTCCTTAACCTTTCCGCGCAAGCCTTCACTGACCCGTTCACCGCCAAAAACTACAAATTCCAGACCCGACCAATTCCGTTTTTGGGCCACGGCTTCGCGTAAAATATGATAAAAATAACCAGGGATGGAAGTAACTACCTTGGCTTTTAATTTTTCAATGGCGTCAATGATTTTTGGCGTGCCTAAAATTTTGCCGCCACCGGACTGTAAGGTGGTCAGTTGCAAAGAAGAGGTGGCAAAATAAGTCAGCCAAAAAGCCAGGTGCGGAGCATAAGGAAAAGAATTTACCACCACGGCATCAGAAGGAATGCCCATGGTTTGAAAAAGTCGGCGAGCAGTTTTTTTGATAGTTACCAGATCCCGGCTGGTGTAGCCCACGGCCGTGGGCAGGGCTGAACGGCCAGTGGTGAAATGCAAATGCACGGGCTTATATTCCCATTCCAGATTTTTTTTGTAATCCAAGCCGGCAATTTTCTGGCCTAAAATTTTCAGCAGTTTGGTTTTGGGCGCGAATTTTTTAATTAATTTTTCATCCGGCTGCAGGATAAATCTGCGGGACTTGCCCGGATCTTCAGCGGTCGGTGCCAAGTCGGTTTTGGAGGTAAAAGGAATTTTTTGTAAATCTTCCAGATTGTTTATATCCGTGAATTTCAGCTTATGTTTTTCAAAAAGTTCCCTGAAAAACGACGAATAGGGCAATTCGTGGTGGAAAAATTTTTTAATAGCCCGGTTTTGCAGAGCCTCAATTTCGGTTCGGGCTAAATGGGAAAGGGTGAGCCAGTCCATAGGATTTGATGGTTAAAAAGGGTAGTGGCGGCCAGAGAGTTGGCCGATCATTGCCATAATCTCACGAGTCGTCCTGACAAGCAAGTCCTTGGTTATTTTGTCCTGGGGCATTTTGGGAAAGAACATGGCTTTGCCAATATGCAGGCGCATGTCTTTTTTGAACATCAGACTGGCATATAAGCCCTGGTTAAAAGTCCAAGTTGCCGGGCCTGCAAAGCCAAAAGGGATAACTGGCGCGCCAGTCCAATGCGCCAGCCTGGCTACACCGGTTTTGCCCGGCATTAAAAAGGGTGCGGAATTGCGCATACCTTCGGGAAAAATGCCAATCGGATTGCCGTTTTCCAGTTCCATTTTTAAATATTTTAAACACTCAGCTGGCCTGTCTTCATCTTTGCCAATCGCGCCCAGCCAATCATAAGCTCTTTTTTTTCCGAAAAAATTTACGACTTTGTCAAAAGCCAAAAAAATTACCGGGCGCTGGATGGTAAAGTAGACCAAGGACATGATAAAAATCGGATCAGGCGAACCAATATGATTGCCAGCTAATATAAAAGGCTCGCTTTTGGGCAGGTTTTCCAAACCGGAAATTTCCTGAAACCTGCGTTGGCCCAGGCGCAAAAACCATTTTAGGCCCTTGTACCTTTTCATCCCAGATATTTTTTATTGGCGAGGCTGGCCACTGCTGACATAATTATAGCGTTGACTTTTTGGATTAGATTTTTATCAATAGTTAAATTATACCAGGGCGAAAGGTCGATTGGCCGGCCGATTTTAATTTTAACCCGGCCAAAAAGCATGTCCCAACGGTGATGCCATTTATTTTGAGGCGGGGGCGAAGTCCGGATCAAGCCAATGGGAATAACCGGTGTTTTGGTCAGTAAAGCCAGGCGGGTAGCGCCGGATTTGATTTTATGGATTTCATTAAAGATATTTACTTTGCCTTCCGGGTAAATCAGCACAATTTCGCCTTTTTTCAGTAATTTTTTGGACATTTCAAAAGTTTTTGCGCGATCAGTCAGAAGCGGAATCGTGCCCAGCCACTTTTGGACAAAAGGCGAATGAAAAATTTTCCATCTGGCAATGGCATGAATTTTTTTACCGCCTGTGTGCCTGATTAAAGTGGCAATCAAGAGTTGAGGGTCTTGCAAGCCCACATGATTGGCGACTAAAAGTACTGGGCCGGTTTTTGGCATGTCTTCCAAGCCATCCACTGACGCTATGCGTCTGCGGAGAAGCAGGGGGTAAATAATTTTTCTGATTACTGAATAAGCCATAATGTAATTTTAAACCCCTGACCGCGTTAAATCCAGCCAGGGGTTTAATTGTTTTTCATTGCGAGTTTACATTTTCAAATTAATCAGTAAGCCCACTATCAATAAGGCGACAATATTAATAATTTTAATCATAGGATTGATAGCCGGACCAGCCGTGTCTTTGTAGGGATCGCCTACGGTGTCGCCGGTAACCGCGGCTTTGTGCGCGTCAGAGCCTTTGCCGCCGAAATTTCCAGCTTCGATATATTTTTTAGCATTGTCCCAGGCCGCGCCGCCGCTGGTCATGGAAATTGCCACGAACAAGCCGGTAATAATTGCGCCAACCAGCAAGCCGCCTAAAGCAATCGGGCCTAAAATTAGACCTACTAAAATCGGCGCTAAAACCGGGATTAAGGCCGGAACATACATAGCCCTGATCGCGCCTTTGGTAACAATATCAACCGCTCTTTTATAGTCCGGCTTTTGCGTGCCTTGCATAATACCCGGAATTTCGCGGAATTGCCGTCTGACTTCTTCCACCACCAAGCCCGCGACTTTGCCTACGGCTTGCATGGCTTTGGCGCCGAAGAAATACGGCAAAAGGCCGCCAATAAACAAGCCAACCAGCACCTTTACATCATTTAAAGAAAAATTCAAAGCATAGCCGCGGTCGGCAAATTCCTGGGTGTAGGCGGCGAATAAAACAATTGCCGCAAGTCCGGCAGAGCCGATGGCATAGCCTTTGGTTATGGCTTTGGTGGTGTTGCCAACGGCGTCCAAGGGGTCGGTAACATCCCGGACTTCTTTTGGCAGTCCGGCCATTTCGGCAATGCCGCCCGCATTGTCAGTAATCGGGCCAAAAGCGTCAATAGTAACAATGATGCCGGTTAAAGACAGCATGGCCATGGCCGCGATTGCCACGCCATATAGGTCAGCCAAAGAATAGGCGCCCCAGATTCCGGCCGCAATCACTAAAACCGGTAAAGCCGTTGATTTCATGCCTACGGCTAAGCCGGTAATAATGTTGGTGCCGTGGCCGGTTTTGGAAGATTCAGCAATGGATCTGACGGGTTTATATTTGGTGGAAGTGAAATATTCAGTAATTATCACGATGGCGGCAGTAACTGTCAGGCCGATCAAGCTGGAAAGATACAGGTTGGCAACACTGTACAATCCATTGTCTTTCATCAACCATTGGGTTACCGGGTAGAAAAATATGGCGGCAATAACTCCGGAAGCGATCAAGCCTTTGTACAGAGCGCCCATGATTTTTTGTTTGCGGCCTGGGCGCACGAAAAAAGTGCCAAGGATTGAAGCGATAATGGAAATAGCGCCCAATGCCAGCGGAAATAAAACCGGTTTTTCATCGCCGGAAAATATTAAAAAGCCCAAAAGCATGGCGGCAATCGCGGTTACGGCATAGGTTTCGAATAAATCTGCGGCCATGCCGGCGTCATCGCCGACATTATCACCCACATTATCGGCAATCACCGCCGGGTTTCGGGGGTCATCTTCGGGAATGCCAGCTTCAATCTTGCCGACCAAATCAGCCCCGACATCAGCGGCTTTGGTGAAAATCCCGCCGCCCAAACGGGCAAATACGGAAATTAAGGAGCCGCCAAAGCCGAGTCCGATTAAGGCTTTAACATCTTTGGTAATCCAGTAAAAAGCCGTTACGCCAAGCAAACCTAGGCCAACTACCAGTAATCCAGTTACTGCGCCGCCCCGAACCGCGACTTTTAATGCGCTGCTCAGGCCGGATTTGGCTGCTTCAGCAGTCCGGACATTGGCCCGGACGGCGATATTCATGCCGATATAACCGGCCAAAGCGGAAAAAACCGCGCCGACTAAAAAGCCAAAAGCAGTGTTGTGATTTATTAAAAAGAAAAGCAATAAAAATAAAACCACGGCAATCCAGGCCACGGTCTTGGTTTGCCGGTTCAAATAGGCCTTGGCCCCGTCTTGAATGGCTTTGGCAATTTCCTTCATTTTATCCGTGCCTTGGGGCAAACCCAAAATCCATTTTGCCAGGCCCAAACCGACTAAAATGGCTAAAACTGCCGCGATGACTGACATCAGTAAAATTTGCGTCATATTGTTATGAGGTTAATTAAAAGATGTAAATAATTATTAGGTTTTTTCAGCGTCAGCGGGTTTTTCGGTTTTTTCCGCCTTGGTGTCTTCAGTTTTCGTTTCCGGAGCTCCAACAGGTTTTTCAGTTTCTTTTTCAGCTTTTGTTTCCGGGGTTTCTGCTGAATCTGTTTTGGTCGGTTCGGCCTCGCCTTCAGTTTTAGTTTCTGCGTCCTTGGCCTTTCCGCTTTCGCCCACAATATCAATGCGCCAGCCGGTTAATTTGGCGGCCAAACGGACATTTTGGCCTGACTTGCCAATGGCCAAAGACAGCTGATCTTCTTTAACTTCAACCAGGGCGGTGTGCTGCTCCTGGTCAAGGTTGATGGCAATAACTTTGGCCGGTGAAAGCGAATTGCCGATAAAAGTGATTGAATCCTCCGACCATTCAATAATGTCAATTTTTTCCCCGCCTAATTCATTAATAACGGTTTGCACGCGGCTGCCGCGCTGGCCAACGCAAGAGCCGATTGGATCGATATTCGGTTGCAGCGAAGTCACGGCAATTTTTGATCGAAAGCCCGCTTCTCTGGCCACGGCTTTGATTTCCACAGTGTTATTTTGGATTTCCGGCACTTCAGTGGCGAATAATTTTTTGACCATTTCCGGATGCGTGCGCGAAACCACGATTTCCGGGCCTTTGGTAGTGGCATTGACGGAAACAATGTAGACTTTTATCCGGGCGCCAGCGCGGTATTGTTCAGTTGGCAATTGCTCGGAAGGAGGCATAATGGCCATGGTGTGGCCAATATCAAACATAACTAATTTGCCTTCTTGTCTTTGGACAGTGGCATTAATCATTTCGCCCTCTTTGTCTTTGTATTCCTTAAAGACGATTTCCCTTTCAGCCTCGCGCAATTGCTGAATAATAACCTGTTTTGCGGTTTGCGCGGCCATGCGGCCATAGGCTGCGGGCGGGAAAAGCTCGGTTTTAATAATGTCGTCAATATTGACGTCTTTTTTAATGGCTGAAGCGTCAGTTAGAGTGATTTCAGTTTTTGGATCAAATCTTTCAAAAGCTTCTTCTGGTTTTTCTTCGGAGTTGGTTTTTTCCGCCATTGCTTCCCGTTCAGCTTCGTCAGCCGATCTAACCACTGTTTCACCCGCGGCTACTTTCGCCTCTCGTTCAGCTTCCTCGGCTTCGATACGGGCTTTGCGTTCAGCATCATAAGCTTCGGTTTTAATTTTCTTTTCATCTTCCACCACGGTTTTTACATCAAAAACCCTGGAAGAACCGTCTTCCAGACTAAAATCAACTTTAATATTCTGGTCTTTGCTGCCAAAGTCTTTGCGGTATGCCACGGCTAAAGCGGCTTCCACCGTATGGATAACGGATTCCATGGGAATGCGCTTTTCATCGGCAATTTGGTTCATAGCTTGGACAATTGGATTTTCCGGCATGTATTTAATTATTAAAAAAGAAAAACAGTCTTTTTTAGACTGCCTGGTGTGAGTATACAGGATATTGAAAAGATGTCAACCCCGTATGATGTAAAAGAAAAAGCCTGGGGCGATTCACCGCAATCACTCAATATTTTCCAAGTGGGAAATTTTTGGCGGACGACTATCAGCTTCAATGGCAATTAAATCCAGCCGGTATTCTTTGATTGAAGGATTATTTAAAATATACCACTCGATTGATTTTGTCAGTTTGTGCAGTTTATTCCCAACCACGGAATCTTCTGGATTGCCAAAGGTTTTGGAATTTCTTAATTTCACCTCCACAAAAACTGTTTTGCCGCCTTGCCTGCAGACAAGATCAATTTCTCCAAAGGGAGTCCTGACATTTCGGTTAAGCATTTTAAAGCCCCGCTCGATCAGATATTCAGCGGCTAAGTCCTCTCCTTTTTGGCCTTGAATTTGGGTCTGGCCCACTTTGTTTATTTCCCTTCGCTAATACCGCCGAGCCATTCTTGAGTTAAGGCAATATCAAGTAAGTCCTTGGAGTCTTGAGAGAACAAAGGAAAGAAGCTACGGGGGATAAACTTAATTTTATTTAGTTGCGATAAATCGCAACTTATTGTTAGGAGGTTCATTTTCGAAAAACCAAGGCAAAATGATAAGGCCCTGGTGTAAATTCTTCCACGAATTCAAAACCCGCATCCAGTGCGTCTTCATGAACGTTTTTCGGATTGATTAAATTTTCTTGGGTCGGGCCCATTTTCATGCCGCTGATTTTCCAATCAATTACCAACAACCTGCCTTTGGGTTTTAGCATCCGATATGTTTCGCGCAGAATGTCGGCGTGCCTTTTGGATTGGAAAAGCAAATTAATCAGCAGACCCACATCCACGACTTCATCTCTGACCAACCGGGCGCCGCGAAAAATTTCCAAATTTGACCAAACCGGAATTATATTTGCCAAACCTGCCAGTCTGGCGCGGCTGATTAAATTTGATAAGGCGGATTTCAAAACATCAATGCCGAAAACCGTACCTTTACTGCCGACCATTTTGGCGGCCTGTAAAACAAAATAACCAGATCCGCCGCAACCTAAATCCGCCACCACCTGCCCAGGGCCAACACCTATGCGGTGTAAGATTTTGTCAGTCTTGAACAAAGTTGTGCCCGAAGGGATCTTTGTCATAATTATTTTCGTTTGCGTTTTGATTTGGCCACCCTTCTTTTCCTGGGAGCTGGTTTCCTTTTTGGTTTAGCGGATTTTTTCTCCAGAATATCTTTGATTGGTGAAAAGCTTTTCCGGTGTTCTGGACAGGGCCCGTGCTTTAATAATAGCCTTCTATGCAGACTCGTGCCATAGCCCTTGTGCGTGGCGAATTCATACTTGGGATGGGCGTGATGAATTTCCGAACTCATCAATCTGTCTCTGACCACCTTTGCGATTATCGAAGCCGCACCAATAGACCTTTCCAGCGCATCGCCATCAATAATACTAATGACCGGACGATTGCCATAAGTAATTTTAAAAGCGTCCACCAAGACGGCTTGGGGTTTGATATGAAGTTTTTTCACGGCCAGGGTCAAAGCTTCTAAGTCAGCTTTTTGGATTCCCTGTTCGTCGATTTTACTTGCCGGCACCAGGTGGATAGACCAGGAAACGGATTTTTTGGTAATTTGCACAAAAGCTTCTTCCCTTTGCTTGGCAGAAAGCATTTTACTGTCAAAAATATTTTCCGGGATATTTTCTTCATCCAGAATCACGGCCGCGGCCACCAAAGGCCCGGCCCAACTGCCCTTGCCTGCCTCATCCACGCCGGCAATTAATCGATAGCCGGCTTTTCTCAATTTTTTCTCATGGTGGTTAAGAGGCTTCTTTTTTGGCATATACAAGGAGTATAGCTTATTTCCTGGATTTTTTCAGCAAAATGTTTTTAAGAGTTGAATTACTGATGGAAGCCAAAATTTTCCCGGTTTACAGCGGTGTATGTCTCGGCATATTTAGACACGACAAGGCATAAACCCGTCCGCTTCGAAATGCGAAGCAATTCGGGCGGGAGCTTTGCCTAAC
>PEXW01000060.1 GCA_002774575.1 Candidatus Kerfeldbacteria bacterium CG08_land_8_20_14_0_20_43_14 | reverse complement strand
GATTCTGTTATTTAATGTTTATCAAATATTACCTTAAAAAGTTATCTAAATGAGTTTTGCAACCATCTCAATATGTCTAAATTTCTAAAAATTGGTCATCGGGGCGCTTGCGGTCATGAGCCGGAAAACACCCTTCGTTCAATCAAAAAAGCTCTTGAGCTTAGCGTAGACATGATTGAGTTTGATGTCTATGTCTGTAAAAGCGGAGGGTTGGTTGTTATCCATGACGATACAGTCAACCGGACGACAAATGGCACAGGCTATGTCACGGAAATGACTTTTGAAGAATTAAGAAAACTCGATGCGGGCAAAGGCGAAAAAATTCCAACCCTGCAAGAAGCTTTAGATCTCATTAATGGCAAAGTCCAAGTTAACATTGAACTTAAAGGCGTAGGCACCGCATTGCCGGTAGCAAAAACCATTAATGAATATACTACAAAGCATCCGGGTGTTTGGACGCCAGAGCATTTCCTGGTTTCTTCTTTCAACCATTTTGAATTGCGGGCTTTTAAACAGGCAATGCCGGGAATAAAAATTGGTGCGCTCATCTGCGGCATGCTTACAACCCGAGCCCAATTTGCCCAAGATCTCGGAGCCTATTCAGTTAACCCTTCGATTGAATTTTTAGACCAAGAGTTTGTTGACGATGCGCACCGGCGCGGCCTAAAAGTTTTCGTTTACACTGTCAATTTACCAGAAGACATCGAGAGAATGAAGGCTTGGGGAGTTGATGGAGTCTTTTCAAACTTCCCCTATCGCCTCTAAATTCTCTTCATTCAATCCTTTACCCCGGACAATCTTTTGCCCGGGGTTTTTTGACGCCATTGCGAGACCACAGGCCGAAGCAATCTTGCCATTAAGTCGTTTGGGCTTGACAGATGCCAATTTCTAAAATATACTGTCCCCACTTAATCATCACGCCTCATTGGCGGACCGGCTCTGCCGGTTAAGGTACGATTGCTTGGATTTCAGGGCTTTCCCTAATCTCGGCCATCGCGAAAGGAAAAATATGTTAGACAAAACCGCTAAAGACCGGATTATCAAAAAATTCAAAACCCACGAAGGGGACACTGGTTCGCCAGAGGTCCAAGTGGCTATTTTATCGCACGAAATTGAACAACTGGCTAATCATTTAAAAAAACACAAAAAAGACTTTTCTTCCCGCCGCGGCTTGCTTAAAAAAGTCAGCCAAAGACGGAAATTATTAACTTATTTACAGCGCGAGGATAATACCCGCTTTGAAGCTTTGACCAAAAAACTTAAACTCAAAAGCGAAACCTATATTATTCCAACCGCCCCCGCCGAATGATTTCTAACTCCGAACAACGGATCGGCGTTTTCGTCGATCTATCCAACCTCTATCACACTGCCAGACGCATCCACGGCGCCAGACCGAATTTTGGCAATATTCTTGAGGCCGCGGTAAACGGCCGAAAATTAATCCGCGCTTTTGCTTATGGTATTACCAGCCCCACATCCGAAGAAGAAAAATTTTTGGAAAGTCTGACTAAAGTCGGTTTTGAATTGCGCATGAAAGACTTGCAGGTTTTTGCCGATGGCACCAAAAAAGGCGATTGGGATGTAGGCATTACGGTTGACGCTTTAAGATATGCCAAAAAACTGGATGTGGCGGTCTTGGTTACCGGCGACGGCGATTTTGTTCCTTTGGCACAGGCGCTTCAACATGAGGGCGTAAGAGTGGAAGGCATAGCTTTTGGCGAAAGCTCTTCGGCCAAACTAAAAGAGGCGGTTGACCATTTTACCGACCTTTCCAAAGATAAAATGAAGTTTTTGATTCCCAGCCGGTTGGCGCAATTAAGCCGGACCCGGATTACGCGCCACTAAATTATTTCTTAATTTAATTATTTTTAATCACCCTGGCATTGGTTTACTAGTTCCCAGTCAAAGTCTCACTTGATATAAATCGCGGGACTTTGACTGCTAACTTAGGGGCTCATGCGGGGCAAAAGATATGTCTGATATAAAAACATTTTCCGCCGAGATTGGCGGAAAAACCCTGACCATAGAAACGGGTAAATACGCTGGCCTGGCCAATGCCGCCTGTACAGTTCGCTATGGCGATACCATGGTTCTGGCCGCTGTGGTCCTTTCCAACACCATTCGGGAAGGCATTGATTTTTTTCCGCTCATGGTGGAATACGAAGAACGTTTGTATGCCGCGGGTAAAATCAAAGGCTCCCGCTTTATTAAAAGGGAAGGCCGGCCGACTGATGAAGCCGTGCTGACTGGCCGCATGATTGATCGTTCCATCCGGCCGCTCTTTGACAACCGCATGCGCAATGATGTCCAGGTCAGTATTTTAGTTTTGTCGGTTGACCAAGAAAACGATCCTGATATTCCTTCTTTGATTGGCGCGGCCACCGTGCTTTCTATGTCTGAAATCCCCTGGAACGGCCCGATTGCCGGTGTTCGCATTGGCCAGATCGGCGGAGAGTGGGTTTTAAACCCGACTACAGAAGCCAGAAACAAAAGTGACTTAGATTTGATTTTGGCTGGCAGCGCTGACAAAGCCGTAATGATTGAAGCCGGAGCCAAGCAGATTTCTGAAGACATTATTCTGGAAGCCATTAAATTCGGTCAAAAGCATATTAAAAAAATTGTGGACTTGATTGAAGAAGTGATTAAGGCTACTGGCAAAGAAAAAATCAATCCTTTGGCCAATGCCGAAGCCGACGAAGAACGGAAAAAAGTCAAAGCTAAAGTTGAAGCTTTTCTGACCACGGATAAACGCAACAGTATTTTTGCCAGTCCGGCCAAGCAAGACCAAAAAACCGCAATAGAAGCATTAACCAAGGAACTAGACGAACAATTAAAAGCTGACAATGAGGTTTCCAAAGATATGCGCATCGCCGGCATAACCATGCTGGCTGAAATGATTGATCATGCCGCTTTAACTTATGTTTTAGAAACCGGCAAAAGAGTCGATGGCCGGGCATATGATGAAATCCGGCCGCTTTCCGCCGAAGTGGCGCTTCTGCCTCGCACACATGGTTCAGGCTTGTTTCAGCGCGGGGAAACCCAAGTGCTTTCAACAATAACTTTAGGCGGCCCTGGCGATGAACAGACTTTGGATGGCATGGAAGAAACCGGCAAAAAACGCTACATGCACCATTATAATTTTCCGCCCTATTCCGTGGGTGAGGTTAAACCTAATCGTGGGCCTGGCCGTCGGGAAATCGGCCATGGCGCTTTGGCTGAACGGGCACTGGAACCCGTCTTGCCGCCAAAAGAACAATTCCCTTATACCATCCGCGTGGTTTCTGAAGTTTTATCCTCTAATGGCTCCACTTCCCAAGCTTCAGCTTGCGGTTCAACCCTGGCTTTGATGGACGCGGGCGTGCCGATTATTGAACCGGTTGCCGGCATTGCCATGGGTTTGCTAGTGGATCCAAACAAACCGGAAAATTACAAAGTTATTACTGACATCCAGGGCATTGAAGATCATTCCGGCGGCATGGATTTTAAAGTTGCCGGCACCAAAAACGGCGTTACTGCCATGCAGGTTGATATTAAAGTTGATGGTTTAACTTTTGCTATGGTGGAAGAAGCTTTGGCTGGAGCGAAAAAAGCCAGATTGCAAATCTTGGAAGTCATGAAAGGCGCCATTGTCGAACCTCGCAAAGAACTTTCGCCTTACGCGCCCAGAATTACCACTCTGCAGATCAATCCAGAACTTATTCGCGAAGTTATTGGCAAAGGCGGAGAAACTATCAACAAGATTATTGACGAATGCGGCGGAGCAGATGTTATGAAAATTGATATTGAAGAAAGCGGCTTAATCTTTATAACTTCCACCAATGCGGAAATGGCCACCAAAGCCGAGGACTGGATTAAAAATATCACTCGCGAAATCATGCCTGGTGAAATTTTTGAAGGCACAGTTACCCAGATTATGAAGGACAGGAATTCCGGCTCGGAAATCGGCGCCATTGTCGAACTGGCCCCGGGCAAAGACGGCATGGTCCACATTTCAGAATTTGCCAGCGCCCGCATCCGCGCCGTTTCGGATGTGGTCAGTGTTGGCCAGAAATTAAAAGTTAAAGTTATGGAAGTTGATAAAGAGCGTGGACGGATTGGCCTTTCGGTTAAAGCTTTGGGTTCAGAAAGTGATTTAGTGATTCCTGATTCAGCCATTGATAACAGCCCGCAGCGGGAAAACGGCTTTCATGGCGGCAACCGCCGCTTCTCTGGTCCACCCCGCGGCCGCGGCGGCAGAGAAAGATTTTAAGAGTTAAAAAGTCCTCGTGAGAACGAGGACTTTTTGGTTATTGTTTTTACTATTGTTGCGGGTAAAAAAGAAAACCCCGCGCAGGCCGCTGCGCCTGCGCGGGCAGGGCCGCCCGCGCTAGATTGTTTTTATAAATAAACCAACAAATTTAAAGAGGGATAAAGATCCCTGTCTCTTCATAAACCCAGCAAGGGGTTTGGGGATTTTCGGCTTTTCAAACTGTCATTGCGACCCGCTCGCCATGCGACAACGTAAGGCGTCGCGGGCGAGGGATCTGCCAAAGGCAGAGACGAAGCAATCTTTATTAAGCGGGGTAGAGGCTTTTCCGCCTCTTGACCTGAGACTTATCTGCCTATGGCATGAGGCGGAAAAGCCTCTACCCCCTTTGCATTCTTAATCTAGTTTTTATCAAACAAAAAGGCTATATTTAGCTTATGACTATTGAAGAATACTTGGGTAAAGAAGTCCATGCTATAATCGACCGCCCGATTGGTTCCAAGCACCCAGAATATGACCTGATATATCCAATTAATTATGGCTATATTCCCGACACAAAATCCGAAATTGATAATGAGCCAATTGATGCCTATGTGCTTGGACCTAAAGGACCATTGAAAGAATTTACTGGCAAGGTTATAGCGATTGTCAAAAGAGAAAATGATGAAGAAAAGCTGGTGGTGACTAATCAAAATTTTCCAAAAGAATCAATTGAACAGCTTATTGATTTTCAGGAAAAATACTTTAAACATAATTTAATTACTCTTTAGAAATGCTTTTCAATTTTTTAATCGTCATCCTCGGCCTCTGCCTGTTTGAAGTAATCAGCAGTGTTGATAATGCCGTGGTGAACGCCCATGTTTTAAAAACCATTTCGCCAAAATATCGAAAGATATTTATAACCTGGGGCTTAATTTTCGCGGTTTTTGTTGTCCGCGGCATTTTGCCTTTTATAATCGTCTGGCTGGCCAATCCAGGACTTTCCGTGGGTGAAGTTTTTACCGCGGCTTTTTCCAATAAGCAAGACATTGCTAATTACTTAAACCAATCAAAACCTTTCCTCTTGCTTGGCGGAGGTATGTACTTACTTTTAGTTTTTTTGGGCTGGCTGTTTTTGGAAGAAAAAAAATACGTTTTTTTAGCGGAGCACTTTATTCACCGCCAAGGCATGTGGTTTTACGCCGTCAGCTCCCTTTTGTTCACTTTGATTATTTATTTTTCAATCAAAGCCAACCCCATGCTGGCCTTGGCCGCCTCAATCGGCACAACCTTATTTTTCATAACCGACGGCTTTAAAAAAAACGCGGAAGATAAAGAAAAGCAATTAGCCAGCAGCCACATGAGTGCCTGGAGCAAAATAATCTACCTGGAGGTTTTGGATATGTCTTTTTCCATTGACGGAGTGATCGGCGCGTTCGCATTCACCCTTTCCATTCCTTTAATCATCATCGGCAATGGCATTGGCGCGTTCGTGGTCAGGGAATTTACCATTCGCGGTTTGAATTTAATCAACAAATTCGCCTATTTGAAAAACGGCGCCATGTATTCAATCGGCATGCTGGGCGCGATTATGCTGCTCGAAAGCTTTGGCAGGGAATTTCCTTTCTGGCTGGCGCCCTTAAACACCTTTTTGCTGCTCGGCATCTTCCTTTTTCTCTCTTATCGGGAAATCCAGGATGCTAAAAATAAAAAAATGTCCGTAAAAATATGATTATAACTATCTCTGGAAATATCGGCTCTGGTAAATCGACTGTTGCCAAGCGCATAGCTAAAAGTTTGGGCTACCCAACGCTTGACATTGGCGGCTTGCGACGAGCCGAAGCCAAACGTCGAGGTATGACCCTTGCCGCCTTTAATGCCTGGGCGGAAAAGCACCCCAAGGCCGGCGATTGGGCATTCGATCAGAAATTCATCCGTACTGCGCGACGGAAACGAAATATTATCGTCACCGGACGGGTAGCCTACCATTTCCTGCCCGAATCTTTTAAAGTCTTCTTAAAAGTTTCCGCCCGAGAAGGTGCCCGCCGAACGCTCGCTAACCAAAAAGACCGACCTAATGAATTTATAGCGGGGATAAGCCTGGCCAGTCTTATACGCTTACACCAACAACGTTTCCGCTCGGATGTGTGTCGATATCGAAAGCTTTATAATCTAAATATCCTAGACCTACACAAATTCGACTATGTGTTGGATACCAGCCGAATGCCCATTCCCAAGGTGGTCAGTAGGGTTAAGACTGCTTTCCATACCTGGCAAAAGCGCAGAAAATAATTTTGGCTAATCTTAGCCAAGACAGATTGTTGACAGCCAGTCAAAACCGTGATATACTATGGCTGTAAATAACAAAAAGCTCTTTAAAATTAAAAGAACTACTCTTGCATGATTGAGAAGTAGCACAGCTGGCAATAGTTTAACGCGTTATGAGGCTTCTGTTCTACTGCTCGTCATAGGCAACCATGAGCCTGTCTGGAAAACAAAAATCCAGGAGATTATAAAAAATCACTGGAAATAAAAGGTTAGCCTTTAAGCCTTTATTGGTGAGGGGTATAACCACAAGAGTGGTAGTTAAATATTCTTCGCTATTCATGGACAACGAAGAATCATGCAGTTGAACGTGGTTAATGCCTATATCTGCCGCGTTTAGGACTTCTAAAACCCAAGGAATTCTAAACGTGGCGGATATAAGCTACACATTCAACTTTAAAGGGCGCAGTCCTATTAATCATTATATTATTCGGACGCCAGCGCCCTTTTTATTTTGCT
>PEXW01000007.1:545-3950 GCA_002774575.1 Candidatus Kerfeldbacteria bacterium CG08_land_8_20_14_0_20_43_14 | reverse complement strand
AATTATTCTGTAAGCGCCACTATTGCCTCTGGTCGCGCTAGGAGTTTGCGCAAACCAAGGATAGGCTGTGCCTGATATTAATTTTTCTCCGACGTATGGATTTCCTGTTTCGTTCGGCTTTAATGCTAGAATTTGATTTTCATGCGTATGGCCAGAAAGCACAATTTTGACATTGTTATCGCGGCAGTATTTCACGAAGTTATCATGCTCGCCGATGAAACAGCCATCAGGATAATGTTGATCATCTTCCTCTGCATGACCAGTTAGAACTGGATGATGGCAGAAAGGGATCTTCGGAACATATTCTGGCAATTGATTCAGAGCGGCAATGTGCTTTGCGTGCAATCCAGCGCCTTCAGGGCCCCAGTCGTTAGATCCTGAAGTACGTTTATCCTTTGGTTCCAAGTCAGTATCTGAACCTGAATCTAAACCGATAAACAAATAACCATTGTGATTAAAATAGTAATTGTATCGGTCTAACCCGTAATCGGCTCCATCGGAAGATTGATCATATTGCTCAAAACCAGCTAAAAATTCAGCGCCTTCTGGCTTATTCATCAAGGTATAATACTGAGCTAGATGATCATTGCCTCCTCCATAAGTGCCTTCTCCAATAGGCGCTAACTCATATTCATATCGATCGTGATTCCCCGGTACGACATAAAACGGCAATCTGTTAAAGTTTTCGTTCTTTAAAGCTTCTTGAAAACTTTTCAGATGCGCGCCGCTTTGGCTAGGAAGGATAGACCTATCAGCCCAATCCACATTATCACCAGTGATCACGATAAAATTCGGTTTGGGATCCAAATCATTGATTGCTTTGAGAACCTCTAAGAAACGCGCGTAAATAATATTCTCGCACAGATTTAACAGAGATTCTAAGGGTGAATCCCAGAAAAAGCCCGGCGGTAGTTGACATCCCCACTGCAATTCTCGAGCTCCAATATGCACATCGCTCACCTGCACAAAACTGAATTGCGTGTACGGCATCGTCGCGAAGCTTGTCTTCTCCGACCATTCAGACCACATATTATGATCATCTTGATAACGGACTTGCCAAGCGTAAGTCGCGTCGTAGTTTAACGCTCCTTGCGGCAGAGTGATTTTAACAAGATTTTTCGCATCCGTGCCGCTGTCAAAAACCACAACATTGCTTGAATTAAACACGCGCCACTGCGAAGCTTTGTGAGCGCTGTTATCTGGATCGGAAAAGCCAGAAGTCCTTAGGGTAATGAGGGTGGTCGTGTCTTGCGTGCCATTAGGAGGAGAGAGATTGACCGGCTTTTCAGCAGGAAGATTGGGGGTAAATTTCAGGACTAGCAAACTGCTTTTAGCGTTCAAAAATCGGGAGTCCGCAATATAGATATACTCACTGTCTGCGCAAATATCCCTGGCTAGAGCCGGTGTGTCGTAATGTCCTGCTACTTGCGAAGAAGGGTTGGCAACATTTAAAATACTGATCCCTAAGTCTCCATGAGTAAAATAGGCATAATCGCCCAAAACACAAATATTCAAGGGAGTAGATGATGTAAACGGGACAATATTTTTCGTTACAAGTTTAGGTTCAAACGGGGTTGCAATATCAATAATTAAGTAACTAAAGTCTTGCGTAACATATGCATAATGGTCTTGCATATATATCTTAAACAAGTACTCATCAGCAATGTAAGAACCTATCTCGTGAATATTTTCCGGATTAGAAATATCTAAAACGAGCAAAGAATAGCCAGCCGTTATGTACAGATAATGATCCTCAATCCAAATATCCCCTCTATCAATATCGGTTAAAGAATAAAACCCTATTGCATGCGGATCAGCAGGAAGAACAATGTCCACAGTATAAATTTTTACATTAACAAGGTCTAAATTTTGTGTGAGCACATAGGCATAATGATCCTTGATGCAAACATTAAACGCTTCCATGCAATCTATAAAATCAAAATGACCCGCTTCGTAAGGATTTTGCGGATCGGATATATTAATAACCCGCAAGCTACCTGGCACGCCTTGAGGCGGTTTAGAGCTGGCCACATAAACATATTCTCCCTGTAAAGCAATGTCGTTCACATAGCCGATGGTAGGACAAAACCCTACTGCCACAGGATGCGCAGGATCAGTGACTTTCAGGATGCATAAACCTTGATCCGTGCCTAGATATGCGTAATCTCCAAAGACTTTAATTATATCAATATTGCCCTGGGAATCAGATGGTTGCCAACTCCCTACCAATTCCACATTAAAGTTTTCCGCCCAACTCAAAGAAACAAAAATAAAAGTTATTAACCACATTACAACAAAAACAGAAATCATCTTTTTAAACATTTTCTTGCCTTTCAGGATAAAAATCCTATTTAATTGTCAAAGAACGAAAACCGAACATAACCAATATCTTTAGTTTAGGGGATTAGAACTTTTTTGTCAAAAAAAGCAGGGAACAAAAATCTTTGTTCCCTCCCATTTTTTTATTTGCATTCCTACGGTCTTGGCTCAAAGATCGGCGCTCCAGGCGGCTGGTTGGCCGGGCCTGTTGCGGCGAAAGTGGCGGTAATATTATGATTCGCGGTCATCGTAATGTCGCAAACGCCAGTTCCCGTACAATCCCCGCTCCAGCCGGAAAAGACAGAGCTCGCGCCTGCCGCGGTGGAGAGCGCCACATTATTTCCCGTGGCATAAGAAGCCGTACAAGTGCCACCAGGGCCGCAATCCGTATTGGTAATTGCCGGAGTGCCGGCGGGAATCGCTGAAATCGTGCCTGTGCCCGTCCCTAACTTGACTACGGTTAAGGTTAAAGTGTAGTTGACCGCGGCAACATTGGTCGTGCTGCATGTCCCCAGAGATTGCCAGTCAGTGTCAGTAGGGCCGGGACGGTAATCGCCTAATCTTCCGGAGACAGCGTCTTGATTTCTTGATTGGCCGTAAATATTGTAAGTGGTATTCGGGGTTAATCCGGACACAGTCCAGAGAGGCGGCAGGCTGTAAGCGCCATAGGCAATCGTACCGTTGTCTTTAAGCCAGCTGCTGGTTGAGACTACTGCCCCAGCCGCTGTTCGCGCTTGGAGGCGGACGCCGGAAGACAAAGGAGCCAAATATGAAAAAGCAAAAGGCGCGTAGCAATACGGATCCATACCTTCGGTGCAATTATACAGGGCAATTTTTCGTTCGCCAGACTGGGCTTGCACGGAAAAACTGTTATTCGCGAGATTAGAACAAAGCGTTTGACCGACAAAAGAAGAAGGAGACAAGGGTTTTTCAATGGCCGAGGCGGCGATATTTGAACACTCGGAACTTAAACTGCCGTTGTAAGCAACGACGCGTAATTTGTAGTGGGCGTTCCAAGGGTTTTTCCAGCCGCCGATCAAATGGCCCAAAGCGATCTGCCATTCGCGAAATTGAGAAACTGTGTAG
>PEXW01000007.1:0-526 GCA_002774575.1 Candidatus Kerfeldbacteria bacterium CG08_land_8_20_14_0_20_43_14 | reverse complement strand
CTAAATAATATTCGCTGGTCGGATCATCCACGCGGCTCGCATAGAGATAATAGCCAGTCGCTTTCGGGACAGCATCCCATTGCCAAGTAATCGCGCCCGGAACTAGGCTGCCGCCGCTTGGATTGCTTGGCGCGGTTGTGGCAGTTTTGCGCAAGTTTTGGCATGCGGGAAAAGGCGCGACCGTAACTGGAGCAGACGAACATTCAACGACTTCGGATCCGGCAATGGTTAAGCGAGGCTGATAAGTCCCTTGAGCTGGGTAAGTATGATTCAAGGTTGAAGGCGGGGCGCCTTGCTCTGTCTGGCTTTGGCCATCGCCGTAATAGATCGTGTATAACGAAATCGAACCCTGGGCTTCGGGCGTCAAAGCTACGGACAATGGCGCGGTGCCGCTTGCTGGAGAGACAGAGAGGGTGCAGGAGAGAGGGAGAGGCTCTCCTCCGCCGCCAGAACATGCGCCGACACTCAGAGTTTCTGGAATGCAATTCCCAGAGCATATTGCGTTCTCATTTGCAACAATGGTTTT
>PEXW01000052.1 GCA_002774575.1 Candidatus Kerfeldbacteria bacterium CG08_land_8_20_14_0_20_43_14 | reverse complement strand
AAGATTTAGCCATCCCGAAATATTCGATTCACCCTATGACTACTTATCAATCTCGCTCAAGCCTGTTCCATTTGACTAGGTATACCCGATTATTAAAAAATATAATTATAAATTTTATTCCTCTTTTCGGCTTTTCTTGCACTTGTGGTACTGTGCCATTCTTAGTCACTAATTGCTTTTTTTTGACTCTTAAATCGTCTAAAAAGTAATCGCGGGGTGAAGAAAAAAATTACAAATGCCAATACTACCCAAAAAAATAAATTTAGGAACGTGGTAATATTACTCCCTGATGCGAAGCACGAGCCTTGTGAGCTATTGCACCAACCATCTTCTAGATAATTTCCAGAACCACAATAAAAACTCTTTGCATCTAAAGCATGGCACGCACCTGAAGTTTCTGCACCAATAAGGTGATAGTAACTACCAATTTTAAAAGGTATGCCATAGGATCGTTCAAATGGGTAACTTCTGTTAATTAAAGGGGTCGACGGTCCCCAGGGAATCCTACTTGTTAAAGCCAATAAAAAATATCCAACCACGATTGAAACGATGATAATAATTACTGTTGTAATTATTTTTCGTCATGGAAACTTTCGTTTTTTAAACTCTTGCTCGTAGGCTTTGGGTTGTAGTTGATCCATACTTAAATGATATAAAAAAAATTAATCTTCTTTCGGCTTTTCCAACTCCATTGGTTCAATTTTTCCACCGACTTCTGCGATTTTCAAAACATCTTTGTCGACCTTTTTGAATTCTTTGTAGGCCGTGTTATAAGTGTTTACGGCTGTGCCCAGGTGATTGCCCAATTTTTGCATGTAAGCATCGTAATTTCCAATATGCTTGCCAAGCAATTCCACATTCTTCCGGATCTCTTTGGCTGACTCTTCAATCTGCATGGCGCGCAAGCCTTCTAACACGGTTTGCAAATACGCCAAGAATGAAGTTGGGGAAACGATTATTACATGATACTTGGAAGCGGCGCGCTGGATTAAATTTTCCGTGTCATCGGTGATGGCGCCAATCTTGTTTACCAACAAGTCATAATAAATAGCTTCGGAAGGGATGAACATAAAAGCAAAATCCATGGTGTCCTCATTCGGCCGGATATACTTCGCGGTTTCTTGGATTCGCAATTTTAAATCATTGACAAAGGCCTTTTCCAAAACTTTCCGTTCGCTTTCAACATGAGTTGCGGCCAAACGATTGTAATTCTCCAAACTAAACTTGGAATCAACGGGAACTAACTTGCTTTTAATTTTCACAACCGCGTCAACTATTTCGCCGTCTTTGAACTTATACTGCATTTGATAAGAGTTCGGCGGCAGAACATTTTTCAAGACCGTGGCTAAAAAATATTCCCCCAAAATGCCCCTTTGCTTGGGGTTAGTCAGGATATCCTGCAAATTTTTTAGCTGGTCGGAAAAATTCAGGACCTGCTTATTGGTTTCGTCCAATTTAGTCAGGCGCTCGGTTACATCTCTGACTATTTTGGTGGAATGCCCGAATTGCTCCTGAATGGCCCGGGTTGATTCACCCAGCTTGGTATCCATAATTCGATTCATTTCCGTGCCTTTTTCATTCAGCTGGGCCAATCTTTCTTCCAGACGAATCAATTTTTCATTGGAATCCGTGTCTCCCCCGCCGCCTTTGTTCATTCGAAAAATAATAATGGCAATGCCGGCTAAAACCAAGATGATTAAAATGATTAATAATGTTTCCATGGCTTAATTCTATCTTAAAAAATCCATTTGGCAAGCGCTTGCATTTCATTGAAATCCAAACTAAACTGAAAGAGTCGGAAAGTAACTGACTAAACACAACCATTCAAGGAAGGTCAAGGAGGACTTATGGATTCATCAGATAATTCTGATGTACAAATCCCACAAAAAGACCAGGAAAAAGAAGCCCCTCTAAACCTGGGGCCCACCGAAAGCCCAAGAAAGCGCGGCAGCAGGTTTGAATCTACGACCAGAGTTTCTCAATGGACAACTGGCGGCGGCATCAAAAAACCCTGCCACCCCGGCCACGGGCACCAGTAATGTCTTGAAAAACAAAAATAATGAATCCTTATTTTGGATATACCCGCTTCTTGGAGAAAAGCGGGTATTGTTTTACACGGGCCCTGGGAAGGATTTAACAGCTGAATCAAAATTTTTTTTGAAATCCAATATCAAATTAAAAAAATGGTCAATTTCTTGGGTGTTAAAAATAAATCTATGAGCGGCGATAATACTTGTATGCAAAAACGTAATTTTCAGGGCAGCAGCATAATAAACATTAAACTTTTCAATCAATAAAGGGTCAAAAATCTCTGTTAACATCTTGTGCTCGCTTCCCCGTAATTCAAATTTGTTGTTAAAAATCCTTGATTCCAGCTCATGGTCTTTTATCAAATTCCAAAGGTCTTCGGATTGAATTGTAATCCAATGTTTTGTGGTAGCGATTGGAAAACAACAAAGCATGGTTCCCTTAGTTTTTGCTTTTTCAGTAAAATATTCCGGGAGAAAATAAACTTTTACTTGGGACTCATTGACTTTCCCTTGCAGTAGCCAGAAAGTCCTATAAGGCGTCCGGGTTTCATCTTTATGATCGCAATACAAATAAATGTTTGGTAATTCTTTCGGCAAACTTTTCCTTAAATAAGCTAAACCGCTAGTGGTATAAAGGGGAATTTTTTCAAGGGTTAAATTCCAATTTTTTGCAAACCTGTTAATTTCTTGATTTAATGACTCAGACTTTTTTTCATATATCTTTATGTTTTTATTGCGTATTTTTTTATAAAAAAACAAAATTATCAAGGCATTTATCAAAAAGGTTATGGGTACCAAGAAAAAATTCATAAATTTAATTTAAAAAAGTTTGTTGCATTCTCGGTGGTTTTCTCCTCAACTTGATTAATGCTAATATTTTTAAGTTCCGCAATTTTTTCCGCCACATATCTGACGTACAAAGGTTCGTTGCGTTTGCCTCTCACGGCTTGGGGTGCCAAGTATGGCGCATCCGTTTCAATCATAATCCTATCCATTGGTGCAAACTCTACCACTGGCCATAAAACTTTAGCATTTGGAAAAGTAATAATGCCCGTGAAGGAAATCATAAAACCGGCTTCTAAATATTTTTTTGCTACTTCAAGGCTAGCCGTGTAACAGTGAATAACCGCGTGATTAAAATTCTCCTGTTTTAAAATCTCCAACATCTCCAAATACGCCCTATCAGGTTCTGACTTGGTGGAACGGCAATGCAGAATTATGGGCAAATCTAATTTTCTGGCCAGGTTAATGTGCCGGATAAAAACCTCTTTCTGTTTATTAACAAACTCAATTTCTGGGATATCTTCTGGCATGTGAAAATAATCTAAACCGCATTCCCCTATTGCCACCACGGATTTTTCTTTAGCCAGCTTCTCATAATCGGCTTCGACGAATTTTTCCTCCCGGCTTTTAAAAGGAATTTCCACTTCATCAACATAGGTTTCGTGCAAATGTATCGGGTGCAAAGCCACGGCCGCGTACATCTGGCCCGTATATTCCTTGGCCATTTTCACCGCCCTTTCACTGGTTGAAAATTGCGAGCCGACATTAATGACCTTCATGCCAGCGCCTAAAGTCCGACTAATGACTTGGTCAATGTCGTCTTTATAGGCGTTAAAATTAAGATGGGCGTGGGTGTCGATTAACATTTTAATTATTAAGGCTATACTGTTATAATACACTTAAGAACATTTTCCCGCCAAAATTATGGCCCAAAAAAAATTGCGCATTGGCTGGTTTACCTTTTCCTGCTGTGAAGACAGCACAATTGTTTTTACCGAACTGCTTAATGACCATTGGCAGGAATGGAAAAAAATGCTGGACATTCGGCACGCCCGGGTTTTGCAGTCAAAAAATGTGCTGGATGAATTGGATGTGGCTTTTATTGAAGGCGCTTTGAATTCTAAAAAGCAAGTTGATGCCGTCAAGGAAATCCGAGAAAAATCCAAAAAAGTCGTGGCCATTGGCGCCTGCGCCTGCACTGGCCTGCCTTCTGCCCAAAGAAACACTTTTAAACCCAAAGAAGCCGGGGAAATCAAACCCTTAGTTGAAAAATTTGAATTTTTGCCAAAAGCCCAAAAACTAGCTGATGTTATTAAGGTCGATGTTAATGTCCCCGGCTGTCCCATGGATGAAAAGGTCTTTCTGCATGCTTTGAACGGATTATTAAGAGAATTTAAAATTATCTAATTATGCACACAGTTGATTTGTCCCTGACCAAGGAAATTACCAAAGTTGAAGGCGCGGCGACTTTGGATGTGAAAATTAAAAAAGGCAAAGTTGAATACTGCCGCTTTGGCATAACTGAATATAAAAGATTCTATACCCAGGCCATGCGGGGCAAGCCTTACCGCGGCCTGCCGGCTTTGCTGGCCAGAATTTGCGGAACTTGCTCCAACGCGCACCTGCTCTGCAGTATTGAAGCCTGCGAACACGCTTTGGGCATTAAGCCGACCGAACAATCCATGATCATGAAGCACTTGACCATGTACGGCCTGAATATCCGCGACCACGCTCTGCATCTGTATCTTTTTTCCTTGCCAGATATGTACGGCAAAGATTCATTTTTGTCTTTTGATGAAAATGATCCGGAACAGCACCAAATTCTGCATGACGCTTTTGACATTAAGGCCGCGGGAAATTACTTATCAATAATTATAGCCGGCCGAAGCGTGCACGCGGTTAACCCCAGTATCGGCGGATTTTTAAAAGTCCCGACTGATGATGAAGTCCAAGAAGCAATTCACAAATTAGAGCATATCCGACCAGCGGTTTTGAGAACCGTGGAAAGATTTGAAAACTGTAAATTCAAATTTGACCGCAAAACTCATTTTATGGCGCTTATTAACAATCCATTTTCGTTTTTGGATGGCGAGATTGCCAGCGACTTAACTCATGAACGAATACAGGAAAAAAATTTCCGAAATCATCTGGAACACAAAGTAATTTCTTATTCCCAGGCGTCTGGCTATGAATTTAAAGAAGAACCTTATATGGTCGGCGCTATGGCCAGGTTAAACTTAGCCAAAAATTCTTTGCACCCAAAAACCAAGGCCAGTCTGAAATCGACTTTGGAAAAATTCCCTTCAACCAATATCTTCCATAATAATCTGGCCCAGGCCATTGAAATCCTGCACTGCCTTGACCAGTCCATTGAATACCTGCAAAACACAAAATTCCAAAAAGAAGCTTTGGCCCAGCCTGCTAAAAAATCCGGCATCGGCATTGGTGTAGTGGAAGCGCCGCGTGGGACTTTATACCACAAAGTTGAGATCGGCGAAGACGGTCTGGTGGTAAAAGGCGAAATTGTGGTGCCAACCGGCCAAAATCAGATCAATATTGAACAGGATATGGCTAGACGTTTGGAAGAATTAATTCCGGATAATCCTGATGAAGAAACCATTCAGCTGGAATTGGAAAAAATCATCCGGGCTTATGACCCCTGCATGAGCTGCGCTTCCCACTTTCTTAAGGTAAAGCTCCATGGTCTACACCTAAGCTAAAGCTTCGGCTATTCAAGCGCTTGTGGTGTCGGGCTATCAGTCTCATGGGTTTTGCGAAATCAGCCGTAGCATCACGCCGTTTCACAGATAACCAAGTCAATTCATACCATCTTCAACCCCGAGCTAATGCTCGAGATTTTCGGCGGAGGCTGATAAAGTTGGATCGAGTTTAAGTTTTAACTGATTTAAAGCTTCATCCAAACCCAAATCCGGCGGCAAGCCGAAAATTTTGAATTTGGGCAATTTACCCAGTTTTTTTAAAAAAGCCAAATTAGTCAGCAAATCGTAGTCGTGCATGGTCACATTCGGGGTTTTTTCAAATTGTTCTAAGGATTCAAAAACTTCTACTTTATCCAAGCCTTTAATGGTGTCGATGATAAACAACCCTTCTGGCATTTGCCATTCATCCAGAGGATCTTGAAGAATGAATTTATGTTGGGGATAGGTCTTTTGCAGAACTGGAAAGAGTTTAATTGGCAAATTGTCTTCAGGCAAATCCGGATTGCCAAAAATCCAAATTTCCATAACTTAAATGGTTAGGTTGGCTAATTGCAAATGTTTATTGGTGTAAAAGTCTAGCCATTTAATGTCTTTGGATTGAACAATTTCACAAGCCTGGTACCAATGCAAAGTCACCAGATCCCCTATTTTTAGTTCGTCTAAAGTATTATCTTCCTCAAGCCTGCGATGTAAAACAAAATTTTCTTCGGGAGCTAGTTCCAATTTTTGGTTTATTAATTTTAAAGGTTTCCTTTTTAAAGTAACTTTTGGCCCATCAATCTTTTCCACCTTACCCCAACTTATCCGGCAAGCATCCATACTTTCCAAGGTATGCAGAATTTCAAGATGTCCAGTGCGCTTGTAGACATTAAAAACATGGAAAGAATGGTGCATTCTGGCGCCTTGGGGTAATTTTTGAATAAGCTCGTCAAAATTTTTTGGCGTGCTTTTTCTTTTTAATTCCAAATTGTCAGTCAAGTGCTTGTAAAACTGATTTTTAGAAACGGTTTCCAAAAGTTCATTGCCAAGCCAATACGCCTCCACCACCCGATCATTAAAAGGGTCTTTGATATTATTAGCCTGGGCTATTGACCGCAAATACGGATAAAGGGTTTGAAACTTTTGCAGAATATGTGTCAATCCAGAATCGGTTACGCCCTCTTTAATGTACGACAAAACTTCCCGATTAGCATCAGGTCCGCACATGTGCAGTTTATTCGGGCCAAAAGCATAACGCGCGCAACGCGCCACGCCGTCACGCCAAGGATTTGGCTGATTCAACATTGGATTTATTATTTTTGGCGATTTTGTAATTAATGACTAACAGCACTGCGGCAACGGCGAATAAAACACCGCTCAAATTGTTTAAACTGGTCAGGGGGGTTTTTAAAAAAATGGTTGATAAAACCGTGGTAATAAAAACGGCTGGAACCAGCAAGCTTGCCACTACCGTGGCAGGCGCGTGCTTCAAAGCCGTATACCAGGTCAAAACATAGCCGAACAGTAAAACCGCCGGAATCAAAGTCCACAGCCATTGCTTTGGTGAAAGGCCGGCCATCAAACCGATTTTTCCCTGCCAAACCACAACTGCTAAAAGTATAATTGAACCAAAGACCATTCTGGCTGAAGCCAATGTCAGGCTGGAAACTTCAGCTAAGGCTTTTTTGGCGATAATATTTTCCACAGCCCAGAGCAGAGTTGCGGCTAAAATCATGATCTCGCCTTTGCCAAAATGAAAGTTTTGAAAACCGCCCAGCAATAAAGTTCCGCCCAATAATAAAACCAATGCCCCGATTTGCAATTTAGTAACTTTTTCTTTCAAAAACCAAACTGCTAAAATCGCCACCCAGACAAAAAGGGTTTTATGGATAAAACTGGCTGTCAGGGCTGATGTCATGGAAAGGCCGGTAAAGAATAGGATAAATGGAACACTGCCGCCAATAACCCCAATAGCCAATAACTTAACCCAAGATTTTTTGCTTAAAGCTTTAAGCTCTTTAATTTTGCCTAATGACAAAACCAGGCCAATCAGCAAAACAGCGACTATAGAATTTTTCAGAGTCGTAAAAACCACGGGGTTTTTCACTGAAGTAACGCCGATTTTGGCGATAAAGTTAGCAAAGCCGGAAATAACCGCGGTTATCAGGGCCAAGCTCATGCCAAATTTTAGGTTTTTATTCATATGTTTTATTTTAGCATACCTACTACTACGTCTACTACTTACTACGTACGTACATTCTACTACGTACTACGTACGTAGTTTCACAAATCTCAAGTGCACCCATGGAGTATTAGCAAGA
>PEXW01000044.1 GCA_002774575.1 Candidatus Kerfeldbacteria bacterium CG08_land_8_20_14_0_20_43_14 | reverse complement strand
GAACCCAAAAAATCTTGGCAAATACTATACAATCTGCCTGCCGAGGCGCGAAGCGCCGAGGCAATAAACTCGCAACATACAATTTGGCTCCGGGACTTGGATTCGAACCAAGATAAACGGCTTCAAAGGCCGCTGTCCTACCATTAGACGATCCCGGAATAGATTAATTGCGTTTCTCTTTGGTGAACTTCCTTCCTTGCCCAGATTTCAAAAATTTTTCTCGTTTCATCGCTAACTGTTTATCTTGAAATTGTTCATAATCTAGTAGTACCCAAGGCTGATGACCCCTGGTAAATCTACTTTTATTCTGATTATGCTCAATCAACCTAACTGAAGGAAACTTACTCGTTATATCAACATAATGTCTACCGTCCTTTTCGCTTTTTAAAGTATAAACGTAATACATATTATATCTTGGCTTCCTCGCCGGAGGCGAGTTCACGCCAGCCACGCCTATTCGTAGGTGGCGGGCAGGCGCCTTCGGCGGAAAAGGCCGCTGTATAACCATTTTTTAATCCGCCTCGGGCGGAAGACGATCCCGGAATAAATTTATTACAAAATCAAACAAAACCGAATGAACAGTTTAACTTATTGCGCTTAAACTTTCAAGTATCTTCTGGTCGCGATCCAGGCGCTTAAAACGCTTAAAACTATCGAACCCAAAAACTCCCAGCCTATCACTGTCATAAATTCTTCCTTCAAAATACCACTAACATTAACATTCGTACCGGCAAAAAAGAAATTATACATAGCCGGCGCCGTGCTTTGCCATAAAAACACAATCACCCCCAAGGCGATGCCAGCTCCGATGATGCTGTAAATCAAGCTTTCCAAAATAAAGGGCGCTCTGATAAAACCGTTGGAGGCTCCAACTAAACGCATAATGCCGATTTCCTCACGATGGGTATAAATGGCTATTCTGATGGTATTAAATAAAACAATCAAAGACAGCAAGGCAAAAACTCCGCTAGTGACCATGCCTACTTCCCGGATGCGATGCGTTATTTGAGTCAATTTTTGTATAACTGTCTGACTGTCCTGAAAATCCCGGTCTTTATTGGCGATCAGCTGTAAATTTTCCTCATTATCGACAAATTTCATTATGCTTTCAAAGTCGGTTATTTTTTTGGCTTTGATAATTATACTGGCGGGCAAAGGATTGCTGGTCAGCTCGGACAATAATTCCTGGATATTCGGGTCTTGCTCGTGAACTTTTTTAAAATTTTCCATGGCCTGGGCTTTGCTCTGATAAACCACGCTTTGAACAGTCGGTGATTGAGTTAAACGATCTTTGAAAGCCAGGGCTTGGTCTTCAGTTACTTCGGTTTTTAATTCTAAAGTAACATCTACCTTAGTTTCAACAGTCTGCAATGCCCTTTGCCCTAAAACATTCAATGCGGAAACCAGACTTATGGAAAAAACTGCCACAGCGACAATAAAAAATGTAATGATTGAAAGCCACAAATTTCGGTGGAAATTCTGAAAAGCGAATTTAATGGCTCGGCTGGCTTGTAAAGCGATCATAAACGATATTTCCCTGTTGCTTGATCAGAAATTAAATGCCCATGATCAATCGTTAAGACTCTTTTGCGAAGACTATTAACTATTTCCCGGTTATGCGTAACCAAAACCACAGTTGTGCCAAAACTGTTGATTTTTAAAAGCAATTCCACAATTTCATGAGCGTTGATGGCGTCTAAATTCCCAGTGGGTTCGTCAGCCACTAAAATTTTCGGCCGGTGGACTAAGGCTCTGGCAATCACCACGCGCTGCTGTTCCCCGCCGGAAACTTCTCGGGGGAAACGATCCTGCTTATGCTGCAAGCCGACAATCTTTAAAACCTGTGGGACAATCTGCTTAATTTTTTCGTGCGACACGCCTGACACTTCCAGGGCAAAAGCTACATTTTCAAACAAAGTCTTTTGCGGTAATAATTTAAAGTCCTGAAAAACCACACCAATCTGTCTGCGCAAAAGCGGAACATCCTTACGATTTATATTGGTTATATCCCAATCTCCGATTATGACCCGCCCTTCGTTTGGGTGCTCCTCGGCAATAATCATTTTTGCCAAAGTGGTTTTGCCAGTACCGGATTGGCCGACAATAGAAACAAATTCACCGGCCTCAATAGTAACGCTGACATCTTTTAGCGCGATGACTTTGTGGGGATAAATTTTCGAAACTTTTTCTAAAGTAATCATTAAAGATTCGCAAAACCAATATCAAAGGCGCTTTCCATGTCTTTGTATTGTTGGGCTGAACTTAAAGTGCCAAGATTCGCCACCACGACTGTCCGCCCGGTGGTTTTGCCCTTAACTTGGGCAATTAAGCAATAACCTGATTCCTCAATATAACCGGTTTTAGTGCCTGTGATTTGCCAGCCGCTTTTCAAAATTTTATTTCGATTGGTTATGGTATGACTTCTTTTGGTATTAATCGTTGAAAAAGTATAACTGGCCTTTACCGTGGTACTGGCGATTTCTGGGCGTGAAAAGGCAATGGCTGCCAACTTGGCCATATCCGCGGCTGAACCCTGATTAGCGGGATCCAAGCCGGTTGGGTCGGCAAAAGTTAAAGTGTTCAGGCCCAATGCCTTAGCCTTTTCGTTCATTAATTTCACGAATTCCGCTTCAGACAATTTAGTGGAACGCGCCAAGGCTTTGGCTGAATTATTAGCTGAACCAATCAACATGGCATTCCATAAATCTTTGGTTGTTACTTTTTCGCCCGGGTTAAGATAAAGACAAGCGCAAATTGCCGAGTCGGATTTTTGATAAGTAACAGTATTTTTAAAAGTCGGCTTTCTATCCAAATAAACCAAAGCGGTCATTAGCTTAGTTAAACTGGCGATGGGATGAACTTCGTCGGAATTTTTTAAGGCGACAAAATTCTTGCTATCAACATCATAAATAGCGCCGGCCGTACTGGAAACCGACAAGTTTACCGGCGCTTTTGAACCAATTTCTGTTGGCAGCTGATTTACTAACGTTTCTGGTTTGGAAATAGTATCGCCTAAAACTTTCGGATCAACAACCGCAACTTTTACTGTGGCGATACCTCCGTTTTTGCCTTTGATCTTTTTGAAGGCAGTGTAAACCATATCTACCACCCGGCCGCGGACATAAGGACCTCGTGACACCACTTTAACTATAGTGGATTTTTTATTTTCCAGATTAGTGATTTTTAATTTTGTGCCCATGGGATAGCGGTTGTGGGCAACGCCATCTGGGTTCTTTTTACTTTTGTACCAGCTGGCAATGCCCTGCTCTTCTCCCAAATCGTCCACAATCAAAAAGATTGATTCTGGATTTGAAATTTTATTGCCCTTGGCCACTTCCCAAATTTTGTTGGTGGAATTGTAGACCAAAACTTTCTGCTCAAAAAAGCCGTTTTTCTGAATTTTTGGCGTTACCAGGATGCTTGTGCTTAACGGAATTAAAGCTCCGCCGGATTGTCGCAAAGCCATTTGATAATAACCAGTTCGGGCTTTATAGCGCATGGGCAAAGCCATTGGTTCAGTAACGCCAGGAATAATAATCAAGCTGGCGTTCTGACTAACTGCTCCGGCCGAGGCCGAAATTCGCAGATTATCTATGCTAAAATCTATTTTTGACTGCGGAGTTAATTCCTGAATTATTGATTTTGAGGAAATAATTAAGTCAAGACCAAAAAAATTCTTTCCCGTAACCAAATCAGTTGCAGGAACTATAACCGTGCGCAGTCGCTTGCTTGAGCCCTTGATGTAATTCTGGGCATCTAAAGTCCTACCGACCACTTCCCAATAATTCTTTTTAAAATTGAAGCCAAGTAAAACCGTAGAAGTGTCGGGTTTGGGCGCACTTAAAGCCTTCAGCCACATATAACCTCTGGCCAGAACTTCATCATCTATGGTTGCCACATTTATCTCGTAACCCAAGCCTGCTGCCGCGTACCTTAAAGGTAAGGGCGCTGGGATCACCGGCTCTGGAGTAATGGTAATTCTGGCCGGGGCAGTAAACAAATTCGGCCTTAAACCCAAAGTGAATGCTTCGCCAATTTTATACTCCCGGCCCCTGGTCTCATAATCACTTGCCACATCAATAATAGTTGGTTCCGCAGCCAAGGCTTTGATAGGCAAAATCACCAATAAGGCTACTCCGGTTATGAACAAAACTTTCTTCAGGCTTGTCATATATTCAGGCATTGTTTAAAATCTTAATCACGGGCTGATAGTTTTAAATTAATGTTTTTGCGGGTGTCGTATAACGGCTATTATATAACCTTCCCAAGGTTGAGACGGCGGTTCGACTCCGCTCACCCGCTCCAGCCTTCGCCCCTTGCGGGGCTTCGGCCTTCGCCGACCGAAGTTGGCTATGGCCGACGAAGGTCAGCTGGCAAGCCAGCTTGATTAGACGCTGAAAATGATTTATATCAAAATGAATTTGTGAGGGACGAAGGCTGTCCTTCGTAGCTCAAGCGAAGCGCGGAGCGAAGAAGGACAAGTCTCCACCCTTCGTGTACTCGAGGTTTCGAGTCCACTGCGGGTTACGCAAGCGTGCCGCTTTCCCCAAATTTTCCATTCGAAAAATTTGGGGACCCCTGTGGTGAAATTCTAGAAAATATGCCGGGATAGCTCAGTTGGTAGAGCAATGCTTTCGTAAAGCAGAGGTCGGAGGTTCGACTCCTCTTCCCGGCTCCACGCGTTCCGTCCGCTTCGCCCTCCGTGAGCGCACTGACGCTTGCTCACTCCCGCCTGCCTTGGCTTCGCCGTAGGCGATGGCGGGCAGGCCGGACTTCGCAGACGTCCAGCTTTACCCCTGAAATCTATGCTCGTTAACGCTGCGCTCCCGATTTCAGGGGACCCCACTGCTGAAAAACTTAATTAGCTGACGTGGTTGTGCAATCCTGTTCGGTTTTTGTCAAAATCCCGCAATCAGCCATCCATCTAAATCTGGGTTCAAATAAGATAACTCGGTTCTTCTTAATTTCCGCATTGACTTGATCCTGAAGCCAGGTATTGAAACCCGGAGTCTTTACCAATCTGCGTAAAGTAAACATTTCACCATCGGCTTTTTTAGCCGCCGCTACTCTTTTTTCTAAATAAACAATTTCATAACCACGACTGGTTTCCAAGACAGCACTTATTTCACCAACCTTCAGAGTTTCAATGGCTGTGATTGAATCGGCGTAATTTGTTTTTAATGCCGCGGTATTCATGGCTTCAAGCAAGCCGCCGTTTGAAGCTGACGGATCATTACTTTCTTTCTTGGCTACATCTCCAAAGGTTTTGGGATCCGTAGCGATTGAATTACGAAGCTGCTCAACCTGTTTCTTCACTTCAGCAAAATACGCCTTGGCAAGCGCTTCCTGAATAGCCTGGGGTTTAACCAGTTTCTGCTTAAATTCCGCAACAGACCAGTTGTAAAGTGTTTTAATGTATGTCTCAATTTCTGCGGCGCTGGTGCCGGACTGCTGAACATAAGAATCATAAGACGCCTGAATATCACTTTCGCTGACTGAAACACCTTCAGCTTTAGCGATCTTGTTGATAATTTCCTCACCGATCATTTTATTTAATATGATTTTGCGAGTGTAAACATCCACCGACATTTGTCGGGTAACTGAAGCGTCTGGCGGCGAATTTCGTTCTATGTATTGCTTAACATTCGGCACATCAACCTGATAATCATAATACGAAAGCCAGGTTCCCCCGACTATGGCCACTGGATAGGACAAAATTTTTGCCGGCTGGAGCAATATCCCCTTCTGCCAGCTAAATCGCAAATAACCAATGGCAAAAACAATAACAACCAAAAGCACCAAACCTATCAAACCTAATCCGATTCTTTTTAACCAATGGATATGAGGCGGTGGCAATTGTTTCAGATCATGATGCTCTGGGTCTGATAGTTTCGCTTCCGCGATTTCCGAACGCACAGCTTCATGTTGAGGGTGGAGTTCTGTCATATTGTCTGTCATATTGATAATTTAAGTTGAAGAGCTAAAGAAATATTGCCACCATCGAATTGGATTCGACTTTCCTTTTGCGGTGGTGTTTAAAATTGTATTGTCAGGGACTTCGTTGGATAAAGTTTTAGTTTCAGGAATAATTAGCAAGGATTCGCCTGGCTTTTGAAAATTTAAGCGCTTTCTGGCCTCTTTTTCCTGAAAACTTTCGGTGTTAATTGAAGCCACATATTCACCCAGGCTGCGGTTTTGGGACTCCAGTTCGGCAATCTGCTTTTCCAGAATTGAGATTTCCTGCCTTAATGAAATTCTCCTGATAACTTCCTTAGTAGTGCCTATTAACAAAAAAATTATCACCAGCACTTCAAAAACAATCACCCCCCTTGAAGTTAAAACTCTTCT
Source organism: Candidatus Kerfeldbacteria bacterium CG08_land_8_20_14_0_20_43_14 (assembly GCA_002774575.1). Taxonomy (GTDB): domain Bacteria; phylum Patescibacteriota; class Patescibacteriia; order PEXW01; family PEXW01; genus PEXW01. The sequence goes on along the minus strand of PEXW01000044.1, from coordinate 1,707 downwards.
TAAAAATTGTTTTTGATGTTGATTTCTCATGTTTAAGAATCTTAGGGTGCTTTTATATTCTCACATATTACTTTAATTTCGTCAATTCGAAAAATGCCAAACTTTCTTGGTTGGTAATTGGCGAAAAAATTGACTCTCATTGACGGTTTTGTCCTTCTGTTAGAGGCTCATTAAACATTGATAAATTTGTCTGACAGTGGTTGAGGGAATCGAACCCTCGTTAACGGTTTTGCCTGCCCGCCGTACAGAGTAATTGTAGTTACTTAATGTATACTTCATTCATCCTCATTGATTGGCGGGGGCGGAAGGTGTCGCACCCTCGTTACCGGTTTTGGAGACCGGTGTTCTACTGTTGAACCACGCCCCCATCAAGCAATGACATTAATAATATTACCTCCGTACTATGGTAGGCGGGGAGTTCGGTGTTCTACCACTGAACTATAGCCCCCGCCTCGGTGCGGGACTGGAGACCTCTCCTTAATATTTTACTGCCCCGTCGTTAAGACGGGGTCCGCCTATGGCGGAAACTATTCCCCCACCAAATTACTTGGTTTCTTTATGCAAAGTATGCTTTTTGCACCAGGGACAATGTTTTTTCAATTCCAACCGTTTCTTTAAAGTTTTTTTGTTCTTTTTGGAATGATAGTTTACGTGCTTGCAAACCGTGCATTCTAATTTAATAAGATTATCTTGAGACATGTTATTTTCATTAAAAACGAATTTAAATTTAACAATGCTTGCAGCTAGATATTAACCTCCGATCCACCTTCGCTTCTGCTTCGGTGGACAGGCCTACGGTTTATCCCGAAATTGCTAAAAATTTGCTTTGGAGCCAGCGGTCGGATTTGGACCGACGACCTACGGTTTACAAAACCGTTGCTCTACCAGCTGAGCTACGCTGGCAAATTTTACTGCAATTTCGAGGATCCCAATTTATTATTATTATTTTCATAAAGTGCTGGACAAAACCGTTGCTCTACCAACTGAGCTATCCTGGCGCCTGGCGACTGGCGGGCAGGCAAAACCGTTGCGGCATTTACCCCACCGGATGGCGGGGCCACTTAACTATCCTGCCAAATTTTTTGAATGAAAAATTTGGGGAAAGCGGCATGCTTGCAGAGGATGGATACTTGTCCTTCTTCGCTCGCGCCTCGCTTGAGCTACGAAGGACAGCCTTCGCCCCCACAAATTCATTTTGATATAAATCATTTTCAGCGTCTAATCAAGCTGGCCTGCCAGTCGACCTTCGTCGGCCATAGCCAACTTCGGTCGGCGAAGGCCGAGCCCCCCAAGGGGCGAAGGCTGGAGCCGATGGCCGGAATTGAACCGGCGACCTACTCCTTACCATCAATGCCCCCGACTCCAAAAATGCAAAAATGCACTTGCCTATTGACGAAAATCATCATTTGCCGTTCCGCTGGCTGGAGAACTGGACGACCTGTTCTCTGCAGAAAATGAAGCAAAGTATATTATTGAAAAACTACTGCAATGATTGAAGTATTTGATTGATAAGTTACGACCCACACACTTTATCATTTCTAAATAAGATTATCAAGGATGAGTGTCTCTACATCTCCCCGCATTGCAGTCGTTGGCAAATGGCAAATACTGAATTGACCCCCATATACTAGACACGACGGTCTAGACCAATAAACGTGTGGGCATATGAAAAAACATCACTCAATATCTCCTGAAGTAAAGGAGCAA
>PEXW01000002.1:12652-23795 GCA_002774575.1 Candidatus Kerfeldbacteria bacterium CG08_land_8_20_14_0_20_43_14 | reverse complement strand
TAAACTTTAAAATGATTTCCGAATTACCAAGCAATTGGCCGCGCTCGCCAAACCTGTCCAAAGCTCCGCACTTGATCAGGCTTTCCAAAGATTTTTTATTGAAGTCTTTGACCTGCACGCGAGTCAGCAGATCTTCCAAAGAGCGATAATGGCCGTTGGCTTTTCTTTCGTGCACAATCGCTTTAACCACATTTTCACCGACATTTTTTATGGCAGTCAAACCGAACCTGATAGTCCGGGTAGGTTTTTTGGTTTGCGGGTCATAAACCGCGGTAAAAGTCGAATAGCTTTCATTAATGTCCGGCGGCAAAACCTGGATGCCCATATTTCGGCACTCATCAATTTCAATGGCAATCCGGTCAATGTCGCCATGATCGCCGGTCAGCAGGGCGGCCATGAAGGCTTCTGGTTCGTGAGTTTTGAAATAGGCCGTTTGGTAGGCAATGAGTGCGTAACAAGCGGCATGAGACCGGTTAAAGCCATATCTGGCAAAAGGCTCGATAAAGTCAAAGACCTTTTCAGCCGTGGATTTGCTGATGCCGTTTTTTACACAGCCTTTAATGAATTTTTCCCGCTGTTCTTTCAACAATTTCAAGATTTTTTTACCAACGGCTTTTCTTAAGACATCGGCCTCGCCCAAAGTAAAGCCCGCCAGGTCTCTGGCGATTTCCATAATTTGTTCCTGATAGACTGCCACGCCGTAAGTTTTTTCCAAAATCGGCTCTAATTTTGGATGGAGATAAGAAGCCTTTTTTCTGCCGTGCTTTCTGGCGATAAAATCCGGGATAAATTCTATTGGCCCGGGCCGGTACAAAGAAACCATGGCGATTAAATCTTCCAGGCTGGTGGGTTTTAATTCTTTCAAATATCTGCGCATGCCTGATGATTCAAATTGAAAAATGCCTATGGTGGTGCCAGCCTGAAGCAGTTCAAAAACTTTTTTGTCTTCCAAGGGCAGGCGATCAAGGTCATAAATTTTCCCCTGGGCCAGCTTAACGATTTCAATTGTTTGTTCTAAGACTGTTAAGTTTCTCAAACCCAAAAAGTCCATTTTTAGCAAACCCAGGTCTTCTATCGGATGCAGGGAATATTGTGAAATAATCGTGTCATCATCCGGGCCGGCATGCTGTAATGGCACATATTCAATTAAGGGATTTTTGGTTATGACTACTCCGCAGGCGTGAACCGAAGCGTGCCTGGCCACGCCCTCTAACCGCCCAGCCGTATTTAAAAGTTTTTTTCCGTCCAGGTCATGCGCCATAATTTCTTTCAGTTCCGGCACGGTCTTCAAAGCCTCTGGCAGGGTGGTGAACATGGGGATTAGTTTTGCAAGCTTGTCGCAGTAGACATAGGGGAAACCCAGAACCCGGCCCACATCCCGGACCGCGGCGCGGGCCGCCATGGTTCCAAAAGTGATTATTTGGGCGACATGGTCAGCGCCATATTTTTCCGCGACATATTTTAAAACATCATCCCGCCTGGTATCAGCAAAATCCAGGTCAATATCCGGCATGGAAATTCTTTCCGGGTTTAAAAATCTCTCGAACAAAAGATCATAAGCCATCGGGTCGACATTGGTTATGTTGCACAAATAAGAAACAATTGAGCCGGCGGCTGAACCGCGTCCAGGACCGACCACCACGCCATGACTTTTGGCCCAATTGACAAAATCCTGGACAATCAGGAAATAGCCGGCAAAACCGGTCTTTTCAATGATGGAAAATTCATAATTCAGCCGGTCTAAAATAGCTGAGTTTTTTTCCTGGCCCGGGTATCTTTTGGCAATGCCGGCCTCGGCCAGTTTTCTCAAATAGGAATTTGCTGTTTCATCAGCCGGCACTTCAAAATGGGGGAGCTGGGTGTTGCCCAGAGGCATATCAAAATTGCAGCGCTCGGCGATTTTCAGAGTATTTTTGATTACTTCCGGATGTTCGGAAAAAATTTCTCTGAATTCTGATTCTGGCCGCATGCTGACATTCACGCCTTTATATGTCATGCGCTTCGGGTCGTTGACCGTGGTTCGGGTTTGGATGGCCAATAAAACATCCTGAATGTCAGCGTCATCAGCCGAAAGGTAATGCACATCATTAGTGGCTACGGTTTGCAGACCATATTTTTCCGCCAGCTTGAAAATTTCATCGTTAACTTTTACTTGCTCGGTTATCTTCGCATGCGGCTGGACTTCCAGAAAATAATTTTCCCGGCCGAAAATTCTGGCATGCTTATTTATGACTTCTTCTGGCGTGGCGTTTATTTTTCCCAAAATAGCCGAAGCCAGCTCACCTTGCAGGCAAGCTGTCAGGGCAATAAGACCATCACGACATTGACTTAGCAATTCTTCATCAACCCTGGGACGGTAATAAAAGCCCTCTAAATTGGAATGACTGACTAATTTCAATAAATTTTTATAGCCAATAAAATTTTCCGCCAGCAAGACCAAATGAAAAGGCCGTTCGTCAATTTTCGGTTCTTTGTCAAAACGCGTCCGCCGCGCCACATAAACTTCCACGCCGATTATCGGCTTGATTCCCGCGGCCGTAGCCTTTTGAAAAAATTCGACGGCTCCGTACAAGACCCCATGGTCAGTCAGAGCTACGGCCGGCGAATTTTGCTTTTTTGCGTACGCCACCAAGTCATCGATTTTCGGTAAACCATCGAGCAGGGAATAGTGAGAGTGAACATGAAGGTGGACGAATGGCATTTTTTCGATTTCACTTTTAAGGTAAAAATTCCCCCGCGCCAAATTGACCAGAGGTTTTCGCGCTGACGGTTTTTGACATTATTCAAAATTTTCCTCGACCTTGGCGGCTTTTTTCTTGGCGCGCCGGTTTTGGACCATGCCGGCGACCTCACCGACGACTTTGACGATGCTGGCAATTGCTGAAGCCGAAGAGCTGACTTTTGACTGAATCGTATCTAAAATTTCGCCCAGATGATCCAGGCGTTGGTGCACGCTTTCTATCATTTTGCGGAATTCCTGAATTGCTTTGTTTACAGTTTTGACGATTTGCACCAGATAATACAAAAGCCAGACCGTAAAACCGCCAACTGCTAATAAAACAATGGCAATGACTATATTGAGAATGTCGCCGGTGTTCATAGAAAAAAAGTATAACATATTTAGGGTTTGGCAGCCAAAGAGTATTTTGGCTATACTGTAAACATGGCAGAAAATATCTCGGATTTTGGCATCAGGCTTAATTATTGGTTTTTAACCAATCGCCAGCAATTTCGTAAATGGTGGGTTATTTTGCTGTTGGCTGGGGATATTTTTATTTTGACCACCTGCATAACCCAGGGTCTTTTGCTGATAATCCGTTTCCGGGATGCCGGTAATGCCCTGATTAATATAACCGAGACCACTAAACAAATTGGTAAAGCCCAGGCGGTTTTAACCCCCAAGAATTTATCTCAATCCATGGTGGCTACCACGCCCCACGGCCTGGGTCGGTTTGATTTTTCCTTAAGATTGGAAAATCCCAATGATTATTGGCTGGCTACGGCCACAGTCCAATTCGAAGGCGGAAAAAATAAATTGACACCGGTCCAGGTAATCGTGCCGCCCAAAAGCGTTCGGTTCGCCATGGCTCTGGATGTGGAACCAATTACTGAAAACCAGGTGCCCAAAGTTACTTATTCAATTATCGAGGTTAAATGGGAAAAGCTTTCTTTGGTCCAGATTGCCGAATACAACTTGGATGTTAAAACCGAAAAGCTGACGCAAACCCAGGCTGTCTTAATGTCCAGGGATAATACCCAAAGATTGGTTACCCAGGTAAAAGGCGATTTAACCAATAAAAGCTTTTTTAATTTAGAGGGTTTGCGGATTGCCATAGTTTTAACCAACGGCCAGGAAACCATTGGCGTAAGAAGCGCGATTATTTCCAAAGTTGCTTCGGAAAGTACTGTGCCATTTTCCGTTGAATGGGATACGGTTTTGCTAATGGCGCAAAAAATAGAAGCCTACCCAGAACTGCATTCCGGTTTAATCGTAAAATAAAATTGAATGGCAAGATTATCTTTCCGGGCATTTCGGCAAATTGACTGGCTTTTACTCTCGGCAACAATTTTGTTGTTGCTTTTTGGGCTGGTAACTTTGGCTAGCGTTACTGTCGCCAAGTCTCCGCCAGAATGGTCGGTTTTTTTCCGCCAGCTTATTTTTTTTGGCATCGGAGCTTTTATCTCCTTTTTCGTGATTTTTTTTGACTACCGGGTTTTAAGAGGCTACAGTTCCTATATTTATCTGCTAGCTTTGGTTTTATTAATCGGAGTTTTATTTTTTGGCAAAACTATTAATAACACGACTGGTTGGTTTGTATTTGCCGGCATCAGCTTTCAACCTGTTGAACTGATTAAGCTTTTATGGATAATCGCCTTTGGATCTTATTTATCCAGATATGCCAGGGCCTTTAATCAGTGGCGCCACCTGGCTATTTCTGGGGTATTCATGCTGGTTTTGTTGGTATTAATTATGCGCCAGCCAGATTTGGGTTCAGCGGTGATTATTCTGGCTATTTATATTGGTTTGCTGTTGATGGCCAACATTAAACTAAAACAGCTGGCAATTCTTTTTTTGATCTTGTTGACCGCGGGAGTAATGTCTTATTTTTTTCTGCTTCAAACCTACCAAAAAGATCGAATCCAGGTTTTATTCCATCCCGGTAGTGACCCGCTGAATAGAGGTTATAATGTAACCCAGTCCATGATTGCCATTGGCTCTGGCCAGTTTTTTGGCCGGGGGTTTGGTCAGGGCACCCAAAGTCAGCTTAACTTTTTGCCAGAACAGCAAACAGATTTTATCTTTTCGGTTTTTGCCGAAGAGTTTGGCTTTTTTGGCGCTGGATTGATGTTGATCGCCTTTGGCGGGCTTCTGGTCAGGTCGATTATTATCGCCGGTAAATCCAAGGAAGACTTTGGCTCATTTTTGTCGGCCGGAATAGGTATTTGGTTCGCTGTCCAGATGTTTATTAATGTGGGCATGAATATGGGCTTGTTGCCGGTTACCGGGGTGCCTTTGCCATTAGTCAGCGCCGGAGGTAGCTCTTTGATCGCGGGCTTAATTAGCATTGGGTTGATGCAAAGCGTTTTCTTGAGGGCCAGGACCACAACATAATTTCTTGACGATACTAAAAAAGAGTGTCATAATCTTTTTACATTTCCGAACATTACGATGAAATTTATTCCAACAATGCGTCCTGGTTTTGATATCCGATCGAGCTCGGATTGCTTTGGCACATGCAGTGTCTGTAAATCGCCGTATGACCCCTGGTCTGTCCATGAAATTGGTGCGCAGGAGGAGCGCTATTTGCTGCATATTGTTTGTCAAAAATGCCAGACAGCAATCCTGGCCTTAATTTCAGTTCAAAACAGCGAGGTTAAAACTTTGGAATTAATCACGGATTTGAACCAAAAGGATGTCATTAAATTCGGCCGCAAAGAGCCAATTAGTGTAAATGATGTTTTAGAGCTGCATAACCAGCTTTAAGCCGTAGGCATTGCGCGAACAATAAATTTCGTTTAGATTAAGGAAGGCCTTGAAAAAGGCTGAAGGATTAACTATTTTATTTTTATAGAAATTCGAAAGTTATGAATTTTTTTCTTCAAGCAAAGCTCCGGGAGACCAGTAAAAAAGCCAGAAAAGCTCTTCGCCAAGACGGGATGATTCCGGCGGTATTGTACGGTCACGGCATCAAAAGCCAAAATCTGTCATTGGCTAAGAAGATTTTTGAGAAAATCTACCATCAAATTGGTGAATCCACCATCATAGATGTCGAAGTTGAAGGCGGGAGAACGTTCAAGGCATTGATTCAAGCGATAGACCGTCATCCAACAACCAGCGATATTTTGCATGTGGATTTGTATCAAATCCGTATGGACGAGAAAATCAGCCACGATGTGCCGTTGAATTATATCGGCGAATCCAAAGCGATTAAGGAAATGGGCGGCATTTTAGTAAAAAATCTTTCAAATCTGCCGATTCGCTGTCTGCCGGGGGATTTGCCTTCGGACATTCAGGTTGATATTTCATCGTTGGTGGATTTTGACGCGCACATTACCATTGCCGACATTAAGGTGCCAAAAGGCGTGGAAATTTTGGCTAAGCCAGAAGAGGTTTTGGTACTGGTTGAACCGCCTAGAAGCGAAGAAGAATTAAAGGCATTGGATGAGAAAGTCGAGGAGAATGTTGAAGCCGTAACTAAAGTTGAAAAAGAAAAGAAAGAAGAGGAAGTTGAAGTTGAGGCAGCAGCTCCAGAAGCGAAGAAAGCCGAGTCCAAACCAGACAGGAAATAAATCAAAATTTATGGGGGAAAAATTAATCGATAGCCCGAAAGATTATACTTTTGGGAAAAGAAAAAATCGCTGGCCATGGATAATTATTGGTGGCGTTGCGGCTGTAATTTTGATTCTGGTCGGTGGATATTTAATGTATGGGAAATCGGACGGTTTACTTGGCGCGGGTAAGCCAAAAAGAATAACCGAGTCATTGCCAAGAGTGCTTGATGGAGTAGTTGTTGAGAGTGAAAAAGCCAATTTATTTCCGCTTTGCGTAATGATAGAGAACCATTCCAGTGTTCGTCCGCAAAGCGGTTTAAGCCAAGCTGGTGTGGTTTACGAAGCCTTAGCCGAAGGCGGGATCACCCGGTTTTTGGTGATTTTCTCGGTTAACGGTGAAATGGAATTCGGCCCAGTCAGGTCAGCTAGGCCTTATTTTGTTGATTTAGCCAGGGAATACAATTGTCTTTATGTTCATGCCGGCGGTTCCCCCCAAGGTTTAGAGGAAATAAAAAACACGGCAATTTTGGATTTTGACCAGTTTTTTAAACCTTACAATTTTTTTCGGATTCCAGGGCTGGCATACGAGCATTCTTTATTTTCCAATTTGCAAAAAATGCAATTTGGCCGGGAAGCCATGAAAATCAAAGACCGTGGGACTTACGAAAGCTGGCAGTTTAAGGAAGATTCGCCAGTTGTAGCACCGTCGCAAAAAAGTATTAAAATTGATTTTTCCACCTCCTCTTATCGCGTGGAATATAGTTATGATAAAGCGCAAAATTCTTATACTCGCAGTCAGGGCGGAGTAGTGTCAATTGATAAAAACAATAATGCCAAAATTGCTCCGAAAAATGTGGCTGTGATGTTTACCAGTTCGACTCTTTTTGATGAGCTTCGACGGAATATAACCGTAGTTGGCGAAGGCAAATTGATTATTTTTGAAGATGGTCAAGCAATTACCGGCACTTGGAAAAAAATTTCACCCGAAAGCCGATTGCAATTTTTAAACAGCGAGGGCGCGGTCATAAAACTTAACCGCGGCCATACCTGGGTAGAAGTTGTGGATGTGCCTGAAAAAAACATTTCTTATTAATTTTAAGTCTTAGCATTAACCAAGATACCCCATGCCACCAAAATCAACACCTGAAAAAAATAGTTCCAAAAAGCCTTCTGCCAATGAAGCAGAGTCTGAAAAGATTGAAAAGCCGGTTTTAGTGGAATCAGAAGCTGAAAATAAGGGCAAAAAAGCCGATGTCAAGAAAAAATCTACTGATAAAACAGAGGTAAAAAATAATTGGACTCGCTGGCTATACCTGGCCTTAGGCGGCGTTGCCATTGCCTTGATTATTACGGGCATAGGTTACTATGTTTTGTCACCCAAGACCGATGACGCCAACACTAATGTTTCGCTGGATAACAGCCAGCCGGTTAAGGTGAATCCAGACCTTCCTGATTTAGTCGGCGGCGATAGATTTGATATGGGCCATTATTATCCGGTCGCCGTGATGATTGACAATGCTTCACCGGCCAGGCCGCAATCAGGCTTGCAATCAGCCTCGGTGGTTTATGAAGCTTTGGTCGAAGGCGGTATTACCCGCTTTATGGCGATTTTTGATCATGGCGAGATTTCCCAAATCGGGCCAGTCAGATCAGCGCGGCCTTACTTTTTAGATTGGCTGGCCGAATATGACGCGGCCTATGCACATGCCGGGGGATCACCAGAGGCTCTGGGAGAAATTGTCAAAAACCGCATTCACGATATTAACGGCATAGGCAATTCGGCCAAAGCATTTTACCGAGACAAGACCAGGCCGGCACCTCATAATTTGTACACTTCCTCGAATGCTATGTATGTTACGACCGTGGCGAATAAGCTAAAAATTTCCGATGTGGATATTATTTCTTGGCAATTTGCTCTGCCAACGGATGTTCTGCCTGCCACGGCGACAGCTGCAAATAAAGTCAAAATAAATTTTAGCGGCAGTGCCAAAAGTTCGGAAGTTTCTTATGCCTATGATTCAGCCAGCCAAACCTACCTCCGCAGCCAAGCCGGGGTCAGCCAAGAGGATCGTTTGACCAAAGCGCAGATAAAAGTAAAAAATTTAATTATTCAAACCATCTCCAACAATATTATGGTGGGGGAAAAAGGCCGGTTGACCATGAAAGTAACCGACACTGGCAAGGCCAAAATTTTTCAAAACGGGAAAGTTTTTGAGGCGACCTGGACCAAGACAGACGCAAGCTCAAGAACAATTTTCAGCCTGGCCGATGGTACAGAAGTGAAGTTCCAGCCAGGCAATACCTGGATTGAAGTTTTGCCAGAAGGACGCAAAGTGGTTATTGAATGACCAAAAGAGCCAAAATTAAATTATTACTCATAGATCTGGACGATACTCTCATCGGCCCGGATCTTAAAGTTTCTCAGAAAAATCAGCTGGCCATTCGCCAGGCCATAAGAGCCGGAATTAAGGTGACATTAGCAACTGGCAGGACTTTTACCACCACCCTTCCGTTTGCCTTAAAATTAGGCTTAAAGCACACATTGGCATGTTTTCAAGGCGCTCTGTTGCGTGGCAAAAGCAAAAGACTGGCTGCCCAGACCATGCCACCGCAATATTATCTGGATATTATCAAGTTTGGTTTAAAGCATAAGATTCAAATATGCGTTTATGTTTTGGATCATGACACGGTTTTTTTTCAAAGGCCTTTGGACAAATATGGCAAAGAATATCTGGATAAAATCGAACAGGTCAGACAGATAAGCCTGGTAAATCTGTTGACTTTCCCCTTTAGCCATCCACCCATTAAAATTATGTTCGTGGCGCATCCGGAAAAAATAGTAAGCCTGGCAAAGATCGCGCGCAAAAAATTCGGCCGAAGACTGTATATTACCCGGACCCGCAATAACTTGCTGGAATTTTTGCATCCGCATGTTAACAAAGGCCTTGCTTTGAAAAAATTGGCCGAACATTATGGACTGGATATGGGACAGACCGCGGCCATCGGCGACGGCTACAACGACATTCCAATGCTGAAAGCCGCTGGGGTTTCTTTCGCGGTAAAAAACGCGCCGGCCGAAGTCGAGAGGGCGGCTGATTATGTAGTTTCAGCCTGGGACCAGGATGGGGTGGCCGAGGCCATTGCCAGAATTATCAGGAATAAATATTAACCTTAATTTGTGTTAAAATAAGCCCATATGTTTAAGGCTTTTTCTTTAGTTAATGGCGTTAAAGTTTTGGTTTCATCCCTGAAAGAAACTCAGGCAGTTACTGTCATGGTTTTTGTTAAGGTCGGTTCCCGCTGTGAAACCCAGGAATTGAACGGCGCTTCGCATTTTTTGGAGCACATGATGTTCAAAGGCACAAAGCGAAGGCCGGACACTTTGACGATTTCCAAAGAGCTTGATGGAATCGGGGCGGAATACAACGCATTTACTTCCAAAGATCAGACCGGTTATTACATCAAGGTTAATTACCAGCATCTTGATCTGGCTTTGGACATGCTTTCGGACCTTTTGGTAAATTCCAAATTCGACGCCAAAGAATTGGATCGGGAACGAGGTGTGATAATCGAGGAGATAAATATGTACGAAGACAACCCTATGGCTCACATTGAGGATGTTTTTGAGAGTGGGCTGTACGGCGACACGCCCTTGGGCTGGAACATTGCCGGCAAAAAAGAGGGGATTGCCAAGATGGATCGCCAGAAAATTCTGAATTATAAAGATCGTTTTTATGCTGGTTCGAATACTTGGGTGGTTATCGCCGGAAATGTGCCAAAGAATTTAAATCAACTGGTTAAAAAATATTTTTCCATAATCCCAAAAAAACCAGGAATCCCAAAATTCAGACCGCAAAAAAAGTTCAATCCAAACAGAGTTCATCTTGGATACAAGCAGACTGAACAATCTCACCTGATAATCGGCGGGCCGGGCTTGAAGTACTCGGCCAAAGAAATGAACGCCCTCTCATTGTTAACCATCATGCTCGGCGGAAACATGAGTTCCAGGCTGTTCATTGAGATCAGGGAAAAGCTGGGTTTGTGTTATTTTATCCGGGCGGGATTAAGCCCTTATGAAGACATTGGCCATTTTCAAATCCAGGCGGGCTTGGATAAAAACCGGATTAACCAAGCTATTCCAGCAATTTTAAATGAGGTCGGCAAAATGCGGAAAGGGGAATTCCAGCCCGAAGAACTTCGGCGTGCTAAGGAATATATTAAGGGCAAATTCATTCTGGATCTGGAAGATTCGGAAAACATCGCCGGCTGGCTGGGCAAACAAGCCTTATTTATGCCAAAAATCAAAACCGCCATTGAGCGGATAAAAGAGATTGAGGCGGTGAAATTATCAGAGGTCAAAGCCGTGGCCAAAAGGCTTTTAGATCAATCAAAATTTCATTTGGCGATTATCGGGCCTTACAAAGATGAAAAAGTTTTCAGCAAATTTTTGCCCTAAAAAGCAAATATAGTTATACTTAAAACATGCAAGAAAACCCAGGAAGTTTTTCAGTGAACATTTCCACCTCAACCATGTTGAGGGTGGTAATAATCATCGTTTTATTGGCTTTTGCTTATGCAATAAGAGAGGTTTTTGTTCTTTTTATTGTCGCTCTGGTTTTGGCCACTGCCCTGGACCCGATGGTTGATAAGATGGCCACCCGAAAAATTCCCAGGACTTTGAGCGTCATCCTGCTGTATATTTTATTGTTCGGCACCATTGCTGTGATTTTGGGTTTGATAATTCCGTCGCTGATAAGCCAAGTGAATGAACTGTCCTCAAATTTCCCCAGCCTTTACCAAAAATTCGTCGATGAGTTTCAGGCTTTGCGGGATTTAACGGCCAATACCGGTTTTCAAAGCAGCGTAAACA
>PEXW01000002.1:0-12639 GCA_002774575.1 Candidatus Kerfeldbacteria bacterium CG08_land_8_20_14_0_20_43_14 | reverse complement strand
CTTGCAATTAAATATCGGCAAAGCCGGCACCAGCGTCTTTGGCGCCATCACCAGTTTTTTCGGAGGCCTGATTGCCTTTATCGCCATCTTGATCATGACTTATTACATGCTAAGCGAGGAAAACGGCATGAAAAAGTTTTTTACCAACATCGCTCCGGTCAAGTATCAGCCTTTTATCAACCAATTATTGCTTGAAATTCAGGAAAAACTTGGCGGCTGGTTAAGAGGTCAACTGTTGGTCATGTTGATTGTCGCGGTTGCGGATTTTATCGGCATGTCCATAATTGGCGTAAAGTATGCCTTGTTCCTGGCGCTCTTTGCTGGTTTGTTGGAAATAGTGCCTTTGGTTGGTTCGACTATTGCCGCCATTCCGGCCATTTTTGTGGCTTTTACCATGAGCCCGTTAAAAGGCATTTTGACCCTGGCGCTTTTCTTCGTGGTTCAGCAGATTCAAAATAATTTTATTTCGCCCAAAGTCATGAAAAGCAATACTGGCCTGCATTCGGTTGTAACCATAATCGTCCTGCTGATCGGCGGCAAAGTCGCGGGTATGCTGGGAATTTTATTGGCCATTCCCATAACTTTAATTCTCACCACTATATATTCGGAAATTTGGGGCAAGCGCCGGGCCGAAGAAATGACCCTGGAGCAATAGTATTGTATGAAAAAAAACCTGGTACCTTTACTGATTACCACGCCTATTTATTATGCCAATGCGGCACCGCATCTGGGTTCGGCCTACACCACCATTGCCGCTGATGTGCTGGCCAGATATTGGCGCAGTAAAGGCAGGAAGGTTTTTTTGCTGACCGGTACGGATGAGCACGGTTCAAAAGTGGCCGAATCTGCGAGTAAAGCAGGAGTTTTGCCGCAAGCTTTTGTGGATCAGCAAGCCCGGGTATTTAAAGCGGCTTTTGAGCAATTGAATATAAGCTTCAACCGTTTTATCCGCACTACTGAAGCGGACCATGTTCTTGGCGCCAAACTTTTTTTGGAAAAATTAAAAAAGGTCAAAACTCCGAAAAACAACCCAGCCGTCTATAAAGGCGAGTATCGAGGATTGTATTGCCAAGGCTGTGAAAGGTTTTTGACTGAAAAAGAGCTGGTTGATGGCAAATGTCCTTTACATTTTACCGAGCCCCAGAAGCTGGTTGAACATAATTATTTTTTTCGCCTAAGTGATTATCTGCCTGGTTTAAAAAAGGCTCTGGCCAAAGGGAGCTTAAAAATATTTCCAAAAACTTCCCAGCAAGAAGTCCTGGGTTATTTCAAACAGGGTGTTCAGGATTTTTCCATTTCCCGCCAAAATGTAAAATGGGGCATTCCTTTGCCATTTGATAAGACCCAGACCGCTTATGTCTGGGTGGATGCTTTGCCGAATTACCTGACCGGCATTGGCTTTGGTAAAAATACCTCTTACCGCAATTGGTGGCGTGGCGAGGTAGTTCATTTTATGGCCAGAGATATTTTAAAGTTTCACGCCATTTATTGGCCAGCCTTGTTAACGGCCATTGGCGAACCTCCACCAAATACTATTGTCGCCCATGGTTTTTCCACTGTCGATGGCAAAAAAATGAGCAAGTCTCTGGGCAATGTTATTGCTCCTTCGGAAATGATTTCCAAATACGGCGTGGACGGCACGCGTTATCTTCTTTTATCCGCTTTTCCTTTTGGCCAGGATGGCGATTTGCCGGTTGACAGGTTTACTGAAAAATTTAATACTGATCTGGCCAATGGCCTGGGCAATCTGGTCAGCCGGACTACTAACATGGTGGAAAGATATTTGAACGGCAAAGTCAAGATAAGCAAATCGCCGAAATCTTTGATTAAAGCGGAAAAATTAATTCAGAAATTCGCTTTTAGCGAAGCACTAACTGAAATCTGGCGGGCCATTACCTGGGCTAATCAGGCTATTGATAAAGCTAAACCTTGGGAGCTTGCCAAGTCTAATTCAAAGGCTGATACAAAAAAAATAGAGACCTTGTTGTGTGGCTTGATAGCAGAGTTAAAAGAAATTGGCCAGGTTTTACGGCCATTTTTGCCTGAAACCGCCAAGACCCTTGAAAATCTGTTAAAGCAGAAACGGATAATCAAATCCGCCCCGCTTTTCATGCGAGTTTTATGAATACCACGGATATAATTTTATTGGCGCTTTTATTCGGCTTTGTCTGGGCCGGTTTTTGGTATGGCTTAATTCAGACCTTGGGCGGCATTGTCGGCGTGGTTGCCGGCGCAGTAATTGCCAGCCGGACTTATTCCGTGGCCGCGGGCTGGTTAGCTGGAGCCGGCACCAGGGCGGGTTTGGGCGAATGGCTTTCGTTTAGCGTAATTTTTGTAGTTGTTAATCGAGCAGTAGCAATGGCCACGGGGTCAGTCGGCAAGATTTTGAATGTGGTAAAAGTCGTGCCGTTTGTGGGTTCAATCAACCGTTTGGCCGGAGCCTTGGTTGGTCTGGTCGAAGGCGCCTTGGTTTTGGGTTTAATTATTGCCATGGCCCAAAGATTTGATTTAAGCCCCCAGCTGGTTACTCTTTTTGATAATTCCAAAGTGGCCGGTATTTTGGCTGCGATCGGTTCAAGTCTGATGCCCTTGATGCCCAGCGCCATCCGCGGGGTCAGATCAATATTGAATGTCTGATGCCAGGCATACTTTACATTGTTGCCACGCCAATCGGAAATTTAGCCGACTTGTCAGACAGGGCTAAAGAAATTTTAATTCATGTTAACGCGGTTTTGTCCGAAGACACGCGGGAAGCCGCCAAGCTTCTGGCGCATATTGGCGCGTCAAAGACCGTCATCCGGTATGACGAACATACCAAGGGCCAAAGAGAGGATGCGATATTACAGAGGTTAATGGCTGGTGACAATTTAGCTCTGGTCGCTGACCGCGGCACGCCAAACATCGCCGACCCGGGCGGTCGCTTAGTTGAAAGGGTTTTTAAAGAATGTCCAGGGATAAAAGTCGTGCCAATTCCCGGGCCATCAGCCATGTCCGCGGCCTTATCAGTTTGCGGTTTTCCATTGCAGCAATTTTGCGGTTATGGCTTTTTGCCTTTGAAAAATAAAAGGCAAGCCATTTTAAAAAAGATGGCAGAAGATCCTCGGCCAGCCGTGTTTTTTGAATCGCCGCACAGAATTGAGAAAGTTTTAAGTTTTTTTATCGAAGCTTGTCCGGATAGGGAAATTTTTATCGGCCGCGAATTAACCAAGGCTTTTGAACATCTTTATCGCGGTAAACCCGCTGATGTGCTAGCGGCCTTGCGGGCTGATGCAGTGAAAGGGGAGTTTGTGGTGGTTTTGGGGCCTGGTTAAGACGCAACCGTTGCCTTGACATTTTCACCAATCCGCGCTATGCTATGATGTTTTCAAGCTCCTTTAAAATTCTACTTGTAACATAAGGTAGTCATAGCCAAAAGCCACTACATCTTGGTGTTTTCTGGCTATGACTATCAAAGCGGTAGTCCGCTGGCAAGAAACCAAAATTGGCGAAACCCTATTAGGAAAGGAAAAAACGCCATGGATAAGCAGACAGGAAAACTGATTGCGCGAATTTCTGAGAATCTGCCGGACATGAATTCTGGTCAGATGCAACGCCTGATTGATGACCCAGTCGGTCTTCAGGACGCTCTGCGGAAAGCGCTTTGTCCCGTCAGAATGATTGATGTCACGACCAACGGCCGTTCCGGCGAGCAATGCATAGCAGATTTAGAAAGCAAGCATTACCGTGTCGGCGACTATGCCAAGCAGTTACTTCGCAATGCGAAGTTCGTTGCAACAAACGGCGTCACCTATACGCTCGCTATCATCATGGGTGACGAGTTCGAGGATGCCAATCGCACCAACCAGAACATCAGAGAAGTCGCTCATGCTCGTGGGTATCCTGATCCGACCGTCGAACTTGGTCCCTACTTAAGAGAGATGTTCTCTGATGAAGATCTCAAAAAGATGGGTTTGTGGGCGCTCATTGTTATGCACGAGCCCATATCCGATTCGGATGGTGACCTGTTCGTGCTCGGTGTCTACCGCGACGGCCGTGGTCGTTGGCTGAGCGCCTACCACGGCGGTCCTGGCATCAGGTGGCTTCGTGGGGTCGGTTTCATGTTCTTGGTCCCCGCAAGTAGCTAAAAGTCCTTAGACTTTAGTACCTTTGGTCTTTTTGACCCTTGGGCTTTAGTCCTTTGATCAGTCACCAACCCTCGCATTTTGTCATACGACAGGTGCGGGGGTATTTTATTTTTCTAAAAATAATAACAAATGATACTAGTAGGTTTAGTTGGAAAAACAAAAAGCGAACTCTGGGAGTTCGCTTTTAAAAAGAAACTTTAGCTATTTAATTAGAGACAGAGTTTTTTTAGGGGAGCGGTTGGGTTAGACATGCCGCGTTCCACAAATTCATTAGCGCCAGCCTCCAGAAATTTTTGGGCAACGCTCTGATCGCCGGAGCAGCCAATAATCGGCGCTTTTATTCCAGACATCTTCAACTGTCGGACTATTTCCCAGCCATTTTTTATCTCACCTTCTGGAAAATAACCTCCCACAATAATTGCTGCTAGAGTGCCATGGTTCTGCAAGGCCAAAGCTATATCTATAATTTTACCCCTTCTT
This sequence comes from Candidatus Kerfeldbacteria bacterium CG08_land_8_20_14_0_20_43_14, assembly GCA_002774575.1. GTDB lineage: Bacteria > Patescibacteriota > Patescibacteriia > PEXW01 > PEXW01 > PEXW01. Next base: position 8,035 of record PEXW01000002.1, on the reverse strand, counting down.
AATTCCGCCGTGGTCAGGCATTTAATGCCCACATCAGGCAGGTTTAGCCTCTGATGGTCCCTAATTATTGTATCGTCGTCCTCAATCAGTAATATTATTTTTACCATATTTCCCCGCTTCCTTTGTTTTTTCAAGGTTTTTAAGCATATTAAGGGTATTTTGAGGTTTTGTAAAGGATTTTGGGGTAGGTCGAATTCGGGCCAGGCTTGACTTTTTCAAGTGAATTCCTACAATAATTGTGTTTTGTGCTTTTGCAAAAACTGCGGTATTTTCCGCAGAATAGTGTGTTTCAGTCTGAATAAATGGAAAAACAAGAAAAATCAAATTTCTGGCAAGCTCTGGGGCTAGCTTGGGAGCTCGGGTATGTAATTGCCATACCAATTGTGGTTTTCGGACTTTTAGGCAGGTTTTTGGACAAAAAGTTCCACAGCTCGCCCTGGCTTTTATTAGCCGGCATAATCGTTTCAATTGCAATTTCGTCATTTGGCCTGGTTTCCAAATTCAAAAAAATGCTGAAAAAAATCGAAGATACTTCCAAAACTCCTCCTCAAAACCCTAATCAAGAATCAAAATAATGGCTGCCGAAGTTTCTTTAGCCGCAGAAAAAGTTTTTCATTTCGGACCCTTGCCCATTACCAACAGCCTTTTGGCAACCTGGGTAGTGATGGCGATTTTAATTATCGGCGCTATAATTTTGAATCGTAAAATTAAAAAAGATAAACCAGGCGGTTTTCAAAATTTAGTGGAAATGATTTTTGAAGGGGGACTTGGCTTGATGGATTCAGTAACGCAGGACAGGAAACAGTCTGCAAAGTTTTTCCCTTTTGTTTTTACATTTTTCATTCTTATAATAGCCGGTAATTGGTTTGGGCTTTTGCCCGGAGTCGGCACCATCGGATTTCACGAAATTTTAGATGGTAAAGAAACTTTTGTGCCTTTGTTGCGCGGTTCTGCCGCAGATTTGAATTTTACTCTGGCCTTAGCCGCTATTTCAGTTGTCGCCACTCAAGTCATCGCCATCGCAACTTTGGGCTTTATCAAACATTCCAAAAAATATGTTAACTTTAAAAATCCGATCATGGGTTTTGTCGGGGCACTGGAAGGCATTTCGGAATTCGCCAAGATATTGTCTTTCTCCTTCCGGTTATTCGGCAACATATTTGCGGGTGAAGTGCTGTTGATTGTGATTGGTTTGATCATCCCATATCTGGTGCCAATTCCGTTTTTGTTCTTGGAATTGTTCGTGGGTTTTATCCAGGCTTTTATTTTTTCAGTTCTGACTTTGGTTTTTTTGAAAATCGCCACAACGGCAACCGAGCATTAGCAATAAGACATTTGGGTTTTAGATGTAAAATTCAAATGTTTAATTATTAATTAACAGCATTTCAGCTTCGACTTTAAAAATCCAACAACAGTCGGAAGATGAAATGTGAAAGGAAATTTTTATGGACGCAGCCGCAGCAAAACTTTTCGCCGCCGCCTTGGCCATTGCCATTGGTGGTTTCGGCCCGGCATTCGCCATTGGTAAATTGGCCGCTAAGGCCATGGAAGCTATTGGCCGTAATCCCGAAGCCGCGGGCAAAATTCAAGTGCCTATGTTAATAGCTATGGCTTTTGCCGAAGCTATCGCGGTTTACGCTCTTGTCGTAGCATTAATTATCAAATTCGTTTAGTAAATCCCGCGTACCGCAAGGCCGGATTTAGATAAGACTCTAAAATCCCCCCGGCCTTGGGTACGGGGTTTCGTTCCTGCGTTTCGCGGGGATGAACCCCCGTATCATTAATCGCGTGAGACCCAAACGCTCACGCATGAACTCAAATGGAAGAATTAATTAAAAAATTCGGCATTGAGCCAGCCCTATTAATTGCGCAAGTAATTAACTTCGGCATTGTTTTGTTCGTGCTGTGGAAATTCGCCTATAAGCCAGTGTTAAAGGTCCTGCGGGAAAGGCAGGCCAAGGTTAAAAAAAGCCTGGAAGACGCCAAGGCCGTTGAATTAAAATTGCAGGAGGCGGAAAAACTGAAACAGGAAAAAATTATGGAAGCCCGGGGCGAAGCTGAAAAAATTATTGAAGACGCGGCCAAAGAAAGTGACCGTTTAAAGCAGCAAAGATTGGAGGAAGTGCAAACGGAAATTGACGGCATGAAAGTCCATGCCCAAGCTGAAATAATCGCCCAAAAGGCGCAAGCCCTGAATCAGGCAAAAAGTGAAATAGTCAATCTGGTTATTGGCGCAACCGGCAAGGTTGTAGGCAAAATCGGTTTGGAAAAAATTGATAAAGCCTTGGTAGAAGAGGCAGTGGAGGAAACCAAGCATGTCTAAATTCACAGTCAGCCAATACGCGGCCGCTTATCAAGCAGCGGTCAAGGATAAAACCGGCAAAGATCGCGAAGAAATTGCCTATCAATTAATCAAGCTTTTGGCGCGTCAAAGGCGGATTAAAATGATCACCCGGATTATTTCAGCGCTGGAAAGGCTGATTGCTGAAGCTGGCGGGCCAATGGTGGTTGAAGTCAAATCAGTTAAAACAATGGATGAACAAACCAGCCTAAAATTAAAACAGCAGTTGGAAAAGTTTTTGAACCGGCCGGTTAAAATTCGCAGCCAAGCCTCGCCTAGGATTTTGGCCGGCGTAAAAATTCAAGTCGGCGATCAGCTGGTTGATAATTCTCTGGCTTCCAGGCTTAATGACTTAAAACAACAACTTTTAACTAATTTTTAAACTATGCCCCATACCATCGTTGAAGTTCTAAAACAGCAACTCCAAAATTTCCAAGCCCGAGCGGTTAAAACCACTGTCGGCCATGTGCTGGAAGTGGGCGACGGCATTGCCCGAGTGGAAGGTCTTTCGGATATCCAGGCAAGCGAAAAAGTAATTTTTGCTTCTGGCGCCACTGGCGTGGTTTTGAATTTGGAAGAGGATACGGTTGGTATCATGATCATGAAAGGCGCGACAGAGGTAAAAGAGGGCGAAGAAGTTAAAGGAACCGGAGAAATTCTTTCCGTGCCAGTGGGACAGGAAATGGTCGGTCGGGTAGTCAATCCTTTGGGCGAAGCCTTGGACGGCAAAGGAGCGATTAAGACCAAACAAACTTATCCAGTGGAAAGAATCGCGCCAGGCGTTATTACCCGTGAATCAGTCAAACAGCCTTTGCAGACCGGCATCAAGGCCATTGACGCGCTTATTCCTATCGGTCGCGGTCAGCGCGAATTAATCATTGGCGACCGTCAGACTGGCAAAACCGCCATTGCTATTGATGCCATCATTAACCAAAAAGGCACGGGTGTTACCTGTATTTATGTGGCCATTGGCCAAAAAGCCTCCAAGGTCGTCCGCATTGTGGCCGAGCTGGAAAAGCACGGAGCTATGGATCATACTATTGTGGTTTTGGCCGGGGCTTCAGATCCAGCGGCTCTGTCATTTTTAGCGCCTTATGCTGGCTGCGCCATGGGCGAATATTTTATGGATCAGGGTAGGGATGTTTTGGTAATTTACGATGATTTATCCAAGCACGCCTGGGCTTACCGTCAGATTTCCTTATTATTGCGAAGACCCCCGGGACGGGAAGCTTACCCAGGCGATATTTTTTACTTACATTCCAGGTTATTGGAACGGGCCGCCAAATTAAGCAAAGATTTTAAAGGCGGCAGTTTAACTGCTTTGCCAATTATTGAAACCCAGGCCGGTGATGTTTCGGCTTATATTCCAACCAATGTCATTTCCATAACCGACGGTCAAATTTATCTGGAATCAGATTTGTTTTATCAAGGCCAAAGGCCGGCTTTGAATATTGGTTTGTCAGTTTCCCGCGTGGGCTCTGCCGCGCAGAATAAAGCCATGAAAAAGGTCGCCGGTAAACTAAGATTGGACATGGCCCAGTACCGGGAGTTAGCCGCTTTTGCTCAATTCGGTTCGGATTTAGACGCGGCCACCAAAGCGCAATTGGAACGCGGCAAAAGAACCTCGGAAATTCTCAAGCAAGGTTTATTGGCCCCAATACCAGTGACCCAGCAGATCGCGGTTTTGTATGCTGTTACCCAAGGCATGTTGGACGAAATTGAAGTGGAAAATGTTCAGGCTTGGGAAAAAGCTTTTTTGCACGCGCTTTCCACCCAGCACAGCAAATTTTTGGAAAAACTGGCGAAAATTTCCGAATTAACTTCGGAAATTGAAAAAGAATTAAAAGAGATTGTCATTAATTTTAATCAGCTAAGAAAGTCTAAATGATGTCAAGTTCCAGAGATATTCGAAGACGAATAAAATCCATTGGTAATACCAGCAAGATTACCAAAGCTATGGAATTGGTGGCCGCGGCCAAAATGCGTAAAGCTGTGAAAGCGGTTTTGGAAACCCGAGCTTACGCCCGAACGGCCTGGCAAATCATCAAAGAGCTGGCCGCCACAACGGATCCGGCTTTGCATCCGCTTTTGCAAACGCGAAAAAAAATCAAAAAGCTCGGCATTATTTTAATTACTTCCAACCGCGGCCTTTGCGGCGGTTTTAACCGGGAAATTATCGATCAAGTGGCTTTGTATATTCAAAATCACAAAAAGCAAGATGTTGAAGTGAAGGCCGAAGTTCTGCTCATGGGCAAGAAAGGCCGGGATATTATGTTCAGGCACGGCCATGAAATCGCGGCGGAATTTGCCAAACTGGATGTTACGACCCACGTTTCTGAAGTTACGCCCATGGCAAAAATGGCAATGACTGATTATATAGCCGGGAAATATGATAAAGTCGCTATTGCTTATACTGATTATATCTCCGCCATTAACCAAAAACCTCGGATTATGCAGCTGCTGCCTTTGGACTATGAAGATGAAATGCTTGGTCAGGTTGGGGGAGCCAGGCCAGAAGCTAAACAAAAAGAAAGCTGGGAATATCTATTTGAGCCTTCACCAGATGTAGTTCTGGAGCAGATGATTGAAAAATTGATAGAACTGCAGGTTTACCAGGCTTTGTTGGAATCCAATGCTTCAGAGCATTCTGCGCGGATGCTGGCCATGCGCAATGCCAATGATTCAGCTCAAGAATTAATTGAAGACCTGACCCTTTCTTATAATCAAACTCGTCAAGCCAGCATTACTCAAGAAATTGCGGAAATTTCCGCCGGACGGGCGGCATTGGAATAATTGGAATACTTGGAGTAGAGACTTTAGTCTCTTGTTTAAAACAAATTACAATTAAAGAGGCTGAAGCCTCTACTCCACCAAAACCATGAATCCTTACCATAACCCACCACATTTGTACCTTGATCAAACTATATATTTTATCAGCGCGCGAACCGTTGAGGCGAATCCAATTTTAGTGAGCGAAGAAAGCAAAAAATTATTTCTGAAATGTTTCAAGGAAAAGGTCGAAAAACATAAGTATATACTTTACGCCTGGGTAATTCTCAACAATCACTATCACATCATTGTTCAAACGAACAGCGGTAATAGCCTTCCGAAATTCATGCAAGCACTTCACGGTGTGACATCGCGGACGCTGAATCTGCAGGATGAGAAGAAAGGTCGTCAAGTGTGGTTTAATTATTGGGACAGGTGCTTGAGTAATGACGAGGATTTCAACGCCCACTGTGATTACATTCATTACAACCCCGTGAAGCATAGACTTGTACAGCATCCGGAGGATTATCCCTATTCTAGCTATGAGATTTTCCTTAAGCGCGGCTATTACGAAATAGGATGGGGGTATGCGGAACCAAAGAATATTGAAAAATTGAAGGAGTAGAATTTATAGGAGGAGTAGAAGCTTTAGCTTCTTTGTTACATACAGAGGCTGAAGCCTCTACTCCTAGAAAAAAGTACATTACAAGGAGGAATAGAAACTTCAGTTTATGTGTCGAAGATATTAGAGACTAAAGTCTCTACTCCGTATAGTAAAAAAAGTTCCTTACAAAACGAAAAAGCGCTTTGATGTAATCTCAGCGCTTTGCAAAAAATCTAGGAGTTTATTCAGCTAGGAGTGTAGCATTGAAGAGCTGCACAAGCATGAGTAAGCCCTTAAAGAAGAGCGGAATTCCCAAAAGACACAAAAAAGGTGCAACCGGAGAACAGGCGGAGAGTAACGCGCCGCCGGTTGTAATGGCGAGACCAAGGATAGATGTAAATACTCCACCAACCTCACCATTCAAAAAGCTTCTTAAACGAATCATTTATACCTCCTTACTACAGTTTTAATTTTGAATGTTACATATTAGCAAAAAACAACTTGCTTGTCAATCCTTTAAAGGTGTAAGCTAGGCGCGAAAGAAATTTCGATCCTGACCCATCTCTTCATTTAATTATTTAACCAAGTGCAGGCCGCTGCGCCTGCGCTGGAATAATCGCGGGCAGCCTGCCCGCCGTACTTCGTCCGGCGAAGGCAGGCGGGAGCCGCCTGCGCTAAAATAATCAATTTAAAAAATTTCTAAATTAATATACTTATGAATCAAGGAAAAATTACTCAAATTATCGGCCCGGTTGTTGACGCCCATTTTGAAGGCGAACTTCCCTCTATTTACACGGCCCTGACTATTGAAAGAAAAGGGGGCAAGCCTTTAGTCTTAGAAGTTCAGCAACACACCGGCGCCAATACCGTGCGCTGCGTGGCCATGGGTTCAACCGATGGTTTGCAAAGAGGCTTGGCTGTTAAAAATACTAATGGCCCGATTACCGTACCGGTCGGGCCGGAAACTTTAGGCAGGATTTTTAATGTCGTGGGCGATGTGGTTGACGGCGGCGAAGAAGTTAAATCCAAAAAACGCTATCCCATACATCGCGAATCTCCGAAATTTGTCGAACAAACCGCCAAAGCCGAGGTGTTTGAAACAGGCATTAAAGTCATTGACCTGGTTTGCCCAATTGTTAAAGGCGGTAAAGTCGGTTTGTTTGGTGGAGCTGGTGTGGGCAAGACCGTGGTTATCCAGGAGCTTATTCGTAACATCGCGGCCGAGCATGGCGGCTATTCAGTTTTTGCCGGCGTGGGGGAAAGAACCCGCGAAGGCAACGATCTTTATCGTGATATGACTGCCTCGGGAGTCATTAAAAAAACTGCCATGGTTTTTGGCCAGATGAACGAATCGCCTGGCGTTCGCTCCCGCGTGGCTTTGTCCGGACTGGCTGTAGCCGAATATTTCCGCGATGAAGAGCAAAAAGATGTTCTGCTTTTCATTGATAACATTTTCCGATTTACCCAGGCCGGTTCTGAAGTTTCCGCGCTTTTGGGCCGCATTCCTTCAGCCGTGGGCTACCAGCCGACTTTGGCTGAAGAAATGGGCGAATTGCAGGAACGAATCACTTCAACCAAAAAAGGCTCTATTACTTCAGTACAGGCCGTATATGTGCCTGCTGATGATCTGACTGACCCGGCACCAGCCACGACTTTCGCGCACCTGGATTCCACTGTGGTGCTTTCTAGAAGTTTGTCAGAGCTTGGTATTTATCCGGCAGTGGACCCGCTGGATTCTTCTTCCACAATTTTGGATCCGGCTATTGTGGGCGATGAACATTATCAAGTGGCGCGGCAAGTTCAGAAAGTTTTGCAGCGGTATAAAGACCTGCAGGACATTATTGCGATTTTAGGCATGGAAGAATTAAGCCCCGAAGACAAACAAACTGTTTCTCGCGCCAGAAAAATCCAGAGATTTTTATCCCAGCCTTTCTTTGTGGCTGAACAATTCACAGGCACAGTCGGTAAATATGTGCCGCGGGCCGAAACCGTCAGAGGATTTAAAGAAATTCTGGAAGGCAAATATGATGATGTCACCGAACAGGCTTTTTACATGAAAGGTTCAATTGAGGAAGTCAGGAAACCGGTCTAAAGGTTTGGGTGTGGATATCAGTATCGTTAAATGGTGTGGGCATACGGCTTCTAATCATTAACCACGCCGATACGGCTACTCACCAGTGCCTTGGCACGGCAGGCGGGGAAGTCTACACCTAAAACAACTAACTATAATCATTTATCAAACATGCCAAAAATAATTAATCTTACAATTACTACCCCAGAACGAATCGTTTTTCAAGATCAAGTGAACGAAGTGGTTTTGC
>PEXW01000030.1 GCA_002774575.1 Candidatus Kerfeldbacteria bacterium CG08_land_8_20_14_0_20_43_14 | reverse complement strand
CATAGTCATATACCGACTAGACTAACAGGAATTATGAGCTATACGACAGAAGTTCAATGACTTTTTTTATGAGCTATTGGGAAATTATTGTCAATGACGGGGATTTCGGCTATATTAATAAAACCTTAAAAGAAATTTTAAGCAAATAAAAATATGCCAAAAAAAATCAAGAAAAAAATTGAAAAAAATAACCCTTTAAGCCGACAAAGTTTTCTGCATTCCCTTGGCGTGGTGGCCTATATAATAATCGTGGCTTTTGTGATGATGCACGGCGATTCTTGGTTTGGGAATATGAATAATATTCTGGGCCCGATTGCTTTCTTGATGCTTTTCACGCTCTCCGCGGCAATTGTTGGACTTTTAGTTTTCGGCCGACCGGTTTATCTGTTTTTGAATGGCCAGAAAAAAGAAGCTCTAAGCTTCATGTTCCATACCCTTGCTTTTCTGTTTGTGGAAGCAATCATTATTTTTGTGATTCTGATTTCGTATAATTTTTTGGTAAGTTAGATCCTGAAAAAAATAACCGGCTGGCTTATTAACTAAGGATTTTTTCTATACAAAAGCTTGTTTAATAGCCCAACTAAAAACACCCCCACCTGGCAAATGATGATATAATAAGACTATTTCATTCTTAAATTCAGTCATATGTCAGACCTTAATATGTCAGACCTAACAAGCCGCCAACTTCCGCTTGGTGATCTTTTTCGCCATGCCTGGGAAATTTTTTCTAAAAACTTCCAGAGCATTGCCTTGCTCACTATTATCATAAACCTTCCGCTCAATCTCATCTCGGCCCTGTTTGCTTCCCGTGCCGCTTCTTCAGCGTCAGTTGCCGGGGTGTCCGCTGGCGCCCTTGGCATTATGGCAATTCTCTCCGCACTCCTGGGTGTGATAATTCCGCTTGGCATTGTCTTTATCATTCAGTCCGGTCTGAATGGACAGCGCGTGGATTACCAAGCCGCGCTTCGGACCGCCTTTCAAAACTGGCGCGCAGGCGTAGTAACTTCATTCTTAATGGCCATTCTGCTGATCTTGCTAGCCATTCTGCTGATTGTACCGGCAGTTATCTTCGGCGTATTTTGGGCTTTTGCTATTTACGCTGTGGTGGATGAAAAACTTTCTGGCATGGCGGCACTCAAACAAAGCAAGGGCGTGGTCCAGGGCCGCTGGTGGAAGGTTCTCGGCAATCTTATTGCCTTTGGTTTTGTCGCCGGCATCGCCTCATGGGTTGTCAATCGAATTTTTGGCCTACTTCCTTCAAATGTCTTCATCTCTGCTATTGCCAGCACAGTTGCCAGCATTGCCACTTCTTTCTCACTGGTTGGAGGCTACTTGCTGTACCAAAACTTGAAAGCAGTAAAACCCACAACGACTCCCCCGGCCTAATTATAGAAAATATTGCATTAATTCATTGGTGCGGGCTTGTGCAAAAAAGAGAGCTTGCTTAGTAAAATCTTCACAAAAAATCTTCGTAAGCTCGCGGTTTTTGACTTTTGATCATAAGAGAATTAACCTAACATTATGGTAAAAGTAATGCTAAGCGACTTCCCAGACGACCCGATTCTCGATCATAACGGCATGATCGGCAGATTTTTGATTGCCGCCCTGGATTTGGAAGATCGGATGAGTAATAAGGTTTTGAATGTTTATTTAAACATGGCTGTCTGGCCGAAAAATTTGCCGGACTAAAGGCTTTGGAGACCAAAGTCGGCAAATACTATATGCAGATTGCCACTAATTCTGATGTGGAAAATCAAACTGTAAAAAACGCACTTTCCAGAATCTCGGCCGAAGAAGATATGCATGCTCAAGCCATGCAGAAAATAATTGATATAATCTCAACAGAATTATAAATTAATGAACCCTTTTTACGGGGTTTAAGCTTTTCAGCTGGGGCAAAATTTTGAAAAATTCACTATTCCTTCAAAAAAAATAATTGCTAGTCAAAACCATTGAAAGTCAGTATAATTAAGATCAATTGTGTATCTTGACTTTTTAACTTTATGCAAAAAATCCGAAAGGCTATCATTCCGGCGGCAGGCTTGGGTACGCGGTTTTTACCCGCTACCAAATCCATGCCCAAAGAAATGCTGCCTATTGTTGATAAGCCTATTATTCAATATGTGGTTGAGGAAGCCGTAGCATCTGGAATAACCGATATTATTATAGTTACCAGCGCAAATAAGCGGCCGCTGGAAGATCATTTTGATTATCCATACGAACTTGAAAAAAAGCTGGAGAAATCAGGCAAACTTAAAGAACTGAAGGAGGTTCGCAGAATCGCCACCATGGCCAATTATATTTACATCCGCCAGCGCGGGCCGTATGGCAATGCTTCTCCGGTTTTAAGCGCCAAGCACATTATCAATGAGGAGCCCTTTGCCGTGCTCTGGGGCGATGAGTTTATTCATGCCAATCCCCCGCGCCTAAAACAGATGATTGGGGTTTATGAAAAATACGGCAAATCCGTGATTAGCGCGGTCCGCATCCCCTGCAAGGAAGACATTTCAAAATACGGCATTGCCGATGTGGAACAAAAGGAAGATAAAGTTTTCAGGATTAAGCGCATTGTTGAAAAGCCCAAGCCCGAGGAAGCGCCTTCTAACCTGGCTGCCCATGGGGCTTATATCTTGACGCCGGAAATTTTTCCCTATCTGAAAGCTTTAAAACCAGGTAAAGGAGGCGAGGTGTGGCTGGTTGACGCCATAAACGCCTTAATGAAAGATGATGAGGTTTACGCCAAAGAAATCGAAGGTGGCGAATACTATGACACGGGCAATAAATTTGATTATCTGCGCGCCAACATTGAATTCGCCCTTCAGCGCGACGAATTGAAAGACAAGCTGATGGAATGTCTAAAAAGAATCGTTAAATAAAAAATATGGATTTTAAGAAAAAAATGATAATCATGGGATCAATAGTCATTATTGGCATTGCCGGAATTTTGGGCTACCGCTTATTAACCAACAAAACCACTGGCTCAACCGGCTCGTGCAATATAAAGGCCCTGCCGGCAAGAATTCATCTTACTTGGTGGGGAGATTTGTCAGAACCTGCGGCGCAGGTTCTGATAGGCGCTTACACAGCCAGCCGGCCTTATGTAAGTATTGTTTACACCAAACTTGATCCAAAAACCAGCGAGCAAAAATTAATCGGGGCCTGGGCCAGAGATCAGGGTCCGGATATTTATTCTATCAAGAGCGAATCTGTTAAGCACTTTGCCAGCACTGGTTTAATAAACCCCATGCCGGCAAAAACCACCAATTACACGGCGACCAAAAAGAAAGTTCTTGGTATAAAAGAAGAAGTCCAAATTTGCAAATTTGAAAAACCTGCGCCGACCAGCGAAACTTTAAAAAATCTTTTTGTAACCGGCGCCTTTAATGACATGTACAAAAACGGCCAAATTCTCGATTTTCCTTTGCAGTTTGATTCAGTGGCTATGTTTTACAACCAGCAACTGTTGGACGAGGCTGGAATTTTAACCCCGCCAAAAACCTGGAGTGAATTTGTCAGCATAATCCCAAAACTCACCTTGGTTGATGATCAGGGAAAGTTGGTCAGGGCAGGAGCCGCTTTGGGCCTGGGCAGCAATGTCCCCAGGAATCCGGAGGTATTGGCCGCCATTTTAAAACAGTACAGCATTGATTTGGCCGATAAAACCGGGACATCAGCGACTTTCACTTCGGCCAAAGATTTCAATTCAGTTTTGAATCTGGCCGTCAGCTTTAGCAACCCGACCAAGGCTACCTATACCTGGAATGAAACTTTTCCAAGCGCCCTGGACGCGCTGGCCCAAGGCAAGGTCGCGATTGCTTTTGGCACGGCTGAAGACTTTGCCGAGCTTAAAAATCTGACTACCGGGGCTGATATTAGAGTGGCTAATTTCCCCCAGGCAATCAGCACTGGCTCGGTTTATGTGGCTGATTATTGGCTGCAGACCGTCGCCCCCCGGGCTAAAGACGCTAATGCGGCCTGGGATTTTTTAAGGTTTGCGGCTGACACCACTCAAGCCCAGGCTTTGATAAAAATAACCGGCGGAACTGCGGCTATCCGCGCTTTGGTTGAAACCGCGGGCAAGGTCGTTGAAGGAGAAACCGCCGGCCAGGCGCAGGTTTTTGCCAAGCAGGCAGCCACGGCTTTTAATTGGTTCCCGGGATTAAACCCGGAAAAGGGCCGGGAAGCTTTAAATAATTTAATGGACGATGCCACCAGCCAAAAAGTAAGTCTGGCTGACGCAATTGATCGAGCCAGCAAGATGTTCCAACTTTCTTTAAGTACGCCGTAAAATGAAAAAGTTTTATCTTCTGCCAATAATCCTGCTTGCATTTTTGATTTTTGCAAAACCGGCCCAGGCCGCCAACTTACCGCAAATTCTGCCAGACTGCGATAAGACCATGTACAAGCTCCAAGAAAAAATCGTGGGCTCTGGACCGCCTCAATATAAAGAAATTTTGGCAGAAGAATATGGCACGGCGCAATATCCCGAAGATAAGTGGGATATTACCGGCTACACCACCAGCGGCAACTGCAAGCTTAATGATTTTTTGCAACTATTCATTAACTTATTCAGTTGGGGCCTTTATATAATTTCAGCCTTGGCAGTCTTTTTCTTTTTTCTGGGCGGCGGCACTCTGCTGCTTTCCGGTGGCAGCGAAGAAAGAGTTCGGGTTGGCAAAATGATTTTGACCAACACAGTCATTGGCTTGTTTATTGCCCTTGGCAGCTGGCTGATTGTTAATGTGGCAGTAATCGCCCTGACCGGCAAGCAAACCAACGGCATTGGTTTTATAATTGACAATCAACCCTGGTTCAAAACTGATGTCAGCACTTCTTATCCGAATTGCACTGACCCGCCAGAATACCCCTGCAAAGGCGGGGCCGGTCGATCAGCAGTTATTGAGGCTCAAACCGCGCTTTTATATGCTGGCTGCTATACCAATCCAAAACCAAACAACCAAGAAGTTGATGGCAGTTTTGGCCCCAGAACCCTGGAAGCACTCCATAACCTGCAAATTGCCAATGGCCAAAGCCTGACTAACAGCCTTGCCGGCATTGATCTTAATAACTACCCCACAACCTGCACGCAATTTCTCCAAAATCTGCAAAATTTACCCTGATTTCTTTTCGCAAAAAAACCTCTAAGCTTAATTATATGAAAAAAACTATTGGCAGAATCCTTTTCACGACCGGCTCGATATTATTTCCTTTAACTGCCTTTGCGGATAGCGCGGTAGAACTTTCCAACCCCTTGGGTATCAACGACCCCAAGCTTTTTATCGCCAGGATTTTGCGTTATGCCCTGGGTTTTTTGGGCGTTTTGGGCTTGATCATGATTCTTTACGGCGGCTTTTTAATGCTTACCTCTGGCGGCAATGCTGATGTGATTAAAAAAGCAAAATCCACCATTATTTGGGCCGCGGTCGGCATTGCCGTGGTTATTGGCAGTTGGCAAATCTTGACTTATATTTTGGGAGCTATCAGCCAAGTCTCACAATAGTTGATCCAGCACCACTTTCTATAATTGTTAATTCTCTAATTTTAAGGATATTTGCTAAAGTAACACATAAACTTCATTTGGCATTTGTTTAGAAAGTGGTGCTGGATTGACAAGTTAGGATATTCCGTGTTATATTAATGGGGTAAATAAAAAATTATAAAAGAAATTTAGAAAGGGGGTGACAATTTATGAAAATTACCCGCAAACATTTAATCGCGACCGCGGCTTCGTTGGGCGTTATGGCTTTGCCTTTGACTGCCATGGCAGTTTCTTTTGATACGGACTTCGCCGGTTCATTAGGCTTCACCTCAACGGACTTGAAACAGACGGTTTTGAACATTATCACCTTTGTTTTGGGTCTTTTGGGCTTAATCGCCGTGGTCATGATTCTTTACGGCGGCTTTATCTGGCTGACCGCAGGTGGAAACGAAGACAAGGTTGGTTCTGCCAAGAAAATCATTTCCGCGGCAATTGTCGGCTTAATCGTTGTCTTGTTAGCCTGGGCAATCGTCAACTTCGTCATCAAGAGCACTGTTCAAGTTATTACCTAACTTACTTAATAATTACAAACTCAAAATCCCGCTTATGTTTAGGCGGGATTTTGGTTATTGGGAGCAGCGCAAAAAATGCTAAGATTGACCCATGGGCAAACACCGAAATTATCTTTTGCTGATAATCATCAGCGCCGTAGTTCTGGCCTGGGTAATGCTAATCGCCAACCAAAAGCTGAATAGCGGCAGCTATAACGCTTTGGATCTGGGCATTTACACCCAGGTCGCCTGGAATTCTGCTCATGGGAATTTGTTTGGCTTTAGCATTCATCCTCACTCCTATCTTGGCGACCATCTGGAATTTTCATTCTTATTGGCAGTGCCGTTTTTTAAAGCCTTGCCTTCGCCACTGACTTTAATTTTTCTGCAAGCGCTGGCAATCTGCATCGGCGGTTTTTTGCTATACAAATTTGCCAAAAGATATCTTGCTGAAAATCTGGCGTTATTATGGGCTTCAATTTTTCTGCTTAACCCCCTTACTTTAAACGCTTTGGTTTTTGAATTCCATGCCCTGCTTTTGGCCGTGCCTTTTGTTTTTCTTTCGGCCATTGCTTACCAGAACAAAAATTTTAAACTTTTCTGTTTTTGGATGCTTTTAATTTTACTGACTCGGGAAGATTTAAGCCTAATCGTGGCGGGCTTTGCTTTACTGGCGCTTTTGGAAAAGCACTCGCCAAAGTGGTGGCTGCTGCCAGGCATAATCAGCGCAGCCTGGTTTTTGGGCGCAACTTATATCACTGGCCAAATCAATGGCGAGGGTTATAAGTTTTTAGGTTATTTTAATCCAGGCAGCAGTGAGGTCGGCTTAACCAGTTCTATGTTCAGCAATCTGCTTAAAATTTTTCGGCCGCAGAATTTAGCAGTCTTATTAAGCCTGCTTTTGCCAGTACTGGCTTTGCCAATTTTGAAATGGCGCTGGCTGGCTTTGATAATTTTTCCCTTCCTGGGCATTAGCATTGCCGGCTATGGCGCTGGCGATATAATTTTACAAACTCACTATGTCATGTTTTTCCTGCCGGGAATTTTTCTGGCCGCGGTTTTGGGCTGGCAAAAATTATGGATTACGCCACCGAAGTTTATTCAAAATCTGGGCGAGCATGCCAGGCCGCTGATGCTGATAATATTTATCTCGGTTAGCGTATATAGTCTGCTGACCTTTGGCCCGACTTTAAGCGCAGTCAAAACGAATAAAAAGATAAGCATTGCGGACACAACCAAGGCGCAATATGCTGCAAATTTAGCTGAAAACACGCCCAGTTCTCAAACAGTCATCGCTGGCTATAACACTCTGGTTCCTTTTGCTTCCAGGCCGCAGATTTACTCTTTTCATTATGCTTTTTTGGGCAAACGGCAATACAGCAACAGGCCTTATCCCCTGTCAAATGATTTAAATTTAATTGTTATTGATTCGGCTGAATTTATTACTTTGCAAGCGCAATATGCGGAGCGGGAAGATCGAAAAGTGGAGTATCAGTCTGGCTACAAAAGAATTGGCGACCTGCTGGTAGCTAATAAACTAAAGCTGGCTGGGATCGAAGACTCACTTTTAATATTTTCCAAAGAAGGAAATTCAAACTTTCAATTATACCAGGTGGAAAATGCCAAAACCCTGGATAGCGGCAAACCAATACAAATAAAAATCCCCGGCGCAATTAATTTAGACGAGACGGGTTATGTTGAAATCCCAGTTGCCGGACAAATTACCAAAACCACGATTGATAATTACCAGCTGGAATTAAAATGGTTTGATAACAAAAATCAAAATCTTGAAACCAGAATTCTGCCGCTTGGCTATGGTTTAAAACCGACTTCTGATTGGCAAACCAATGAAATCATAACCACCAACTTCAGAATTATTCCGCCCCAAAAAGCGGCTTACGCAAAAATCCGGTCGATTATTCCAAAAGGCGCCATTGTCCTGAATGGCTGGCGTGCCGCGGAAATTGTTTTGGATAAAAACATAGAAAGCCAAAGCGACGAACTGCAACTGGTTTTAAACAAAAATTAATTTACCTGATAAATACCATATTCTGAATTGCTGTAGATTTTTGTCGCGGTTATTTTATTTTGATTAATTAAATCAATCACCG
>PEXW01000059.1 GCA_002774575.1 Candidatus Kerfeldbacteria bacterium CG08_land_8_20_14_0_20_43_14 | reverse complement strand
ATTTTGAATTGGCGGCACAAAGGAGTCAGGGAAGTGGGAAGATTAATGCTACCCCGGACATTCGGCCTGGCCGTCAACCAAATTGATCAATTGGTCAGCACCATAATCGCTTCCAGTTTGGCCGCCGGCAGTTTAACCCAGCTGAATTTCGCCAATAACCTGCAGAATTTCCCAATCAATGTTTTCGGCGTTTCTTTGGCCATTGCCATATTCCCGGTTTTTTCCGAAGCCTTTGCCAGCCAGGACATGGAGGGCTTTAAAAGACATTTTTCAAAAACGGTTCGAAGACTTTTAGTAGTAATGATTCCGACCTCGGTCCTGCTTTTAGTTTTGCGGGCGCAGATTGTTAGGGTGGTGGTTGGCGCCAAAGCCTTTGACTGGAACGCGACTTATCTGACCGCGCAAGTCTTGGGGTTTTTTACTTTATCGATTTTTGCCCAGGCCTTAATCCCGATTTTAGCCAGATCATTTTACGCTTTGCATGATACTTCAACCCCGGTAAAAGTCGGCATATTTTCCGTGGCAGTGGATATTGCAGGCGCGATTTTACTGTCCAGACATTTTGGGATTATTGGAGTGGCTCTGGCTTTTTCAGTTTCCAGTTTGGTAAATATGGCCTTGCTTTACTTTTTGTTAAGGCGCCGGCTGGGGAATTTAGACGATGCTCACATTGCCAGGTCAACAGTGAAAATTGTCGTTGCTTCATTGTTCTGCGGGTTTGCCGCCTGGGGAGCCTTGCATTTTGTGGCTTTGGGCGTGGATATGCATACCCTGGTCGGCATTTTCCTGCAGGGTTTAATTGCCGGAATTTTTGGCATAGTGATCTTCCTATGCATTGCTTCGATATTAAAAGTCGAGGAAATGGAAATTTTCAGGCAATGGTTGGTAAGGTTTAAAGGTTTTTTCAGGAATGGAAATAAAACGGTTAATGTGAATTAATCTAATGTGCAACTGGCCTAACATTTTACAAGTTGGCAGAGCCACCGCCTTGGCGGGGTAAACAAGCTCTGCAGCTACGCCAGGCAAATAATATAGCTGGCCAGCCCCGCCTGCCATCGCCTAAGCTTGATAGTGGCTGGCAGGTTGCTGGCCTACAGTACCGACAGAGCAAGCTCTGCACTTACCCCTTAAAACTTTGAGATGTATTATTATAGACGATTATGAACATCAGAAACTTCTGTATCATTGCGCACATTGATCACGGAAAATCCACTTTAGCCGATAGATTTTTGGAATTGACAGGCACGGTTTCTAAAAGAGAAATGCGGGACCAGGTTTTGGACCAGATGGATATTGAAAGGGAGCGTGGCATTACCATAAAACTGGCCGCAGTTCGCATGCGCTACAAATACCAGAATGAGGAATTTGAACTGAATTTAATCGACACGCCTGGCCATGTGGATTTTACTTATGAAGTTTCACGATCCCTGGCCGCGGTGGAAGGTGCCATATTGCTGGTAGACGCAACCCAGGGCGTGGAAGCCCAAACCCTGGCGAATTTATATTTAGCTTTTGGACAAGATTTGATAATCATTCCGGCCATTAACAAAGTTGATTTGCCCAATGCCAGGGTTGAAGAAAGCGAAAGGGAACTGGTTAAGCTTTTAGGCTGTGAACCAAAAGACATAATGAAAGTTTCGGCTAAAAGCGGATTGGGCGTAAAAGAGCTGTTGGAAAAGGTCATAGAAAAAGTTCCCGGGCCAAAAGGTGATGAAAACCAGTCTCTGAAAGCCTTAGTCTTTGATTCCAAGTTTGATGATTACCGGGGCGTCATTACTTTTGTCAGGGTGGTTGAAGGCTCAATAGCAAAAAATCAGGTTGTTAAATTCATGGCCACAGGCGCCAAAGGCCTGGCTTTGGAAGTCGGCTATTTTCATCCCAAGTTTGTTTCTTGCGAAGGTTTGAAAGCCGGCGAAATCGGTTATGTGGTTACCGGCGTGAAAAGCGTGGCCGATGCCAGAGTCGGCGACACTTTAACTTCGGAAAAAAATCCTGCAGCTGCGGCCTTGCCAGGTTACAAACTTTCCCAGCCAATGGTTTTTGCCAGTTTGTACACTAAAGCCGGTGACGATTTTCCGCTGATGAAAGAAGCTTTAGGCAAACTGAAATTAAACGATGCGTCATTGAGTTTTGAAATAGAGCATTCGCAGGCTTTGGGCCATGGCTTTCGCTGCGGGTTTTTGGGTTTGCTGCATCTGGATATTGTGCAGGAAAGATTAAAGCGCGAATATAATTTGGATTTAGTCGTGACAGTGCCGTCGGTGGCTTATAAGATTTTTTTGAATTCGTCCGGCATAAGGGCTCATGAAAAAAAAGTCAAAGAGCAGTCGAATGTCAAAGAAGCCAGAAGCGGCGCCATTATTATTACCAGCCCTCTAGACTTGCCAGAGGCTTCACACATTGATCATATTGAAGAACCATGGGTTAAGGCTGATATTGTAACTCCCTCGTCCAGCATTGGCGGAATTATAAGCTTAATTATGGAAAAAAGAGGCAGGCATGAATCAACCGAATATCTTGATGAAGAGCGGGTGGTGATTCATGCTAAACTGCCTTTAGCTGGAATTTTAGTGGATTTCTATGATAGATTAAAAAGTGTTTCCAGTGGTTATGCTTCGCTTAATTACGAAATCAGCGGCTCGGAAAAAGCCGAAGTGGAAAGGATGGATATTTTAGTTGCCAGCGAAAAAGTCGATGCTTTAGCCACCATGGTTTACCTAGACGAGGCTTATAAAGTCGGTCGGCAGGTTACAGAACATTTAAAAGGTATTTTGCCCAAACAGATGTTTGAAGTAAAAATCCAGGCGGCAATCGGCGCGAAAATAATCGCTTCAGCCAGCTTGTCAGCCATGCGCAAAGATGTTACAGCCAAGCTCTATGGCGGCGATGTAACCAGAAAAAGGAAGCTCTTGGAAAAGCAGAAAAAAGGCAAACGGCGGATGAAAGCCTTGGGTAAAGTTGATATTCCGCAGGAAGCTTTTTTCGCGGTATTGAAAAGGGATTAAGCCGAGCTGCCGTATCTGAAAAGCCCCATCATGGTGAATAAGACCATGCTTAAAGTGCCGATCAAAACAATAATAATCCAGATAATTTTTACGATTCGTTTTCTTTTCATCTTAAACTATGTTTGAAAAAAGATTGTTGGAGAATGTAAAAGAGGGAGAAGAGGTTTTAGCAGTCATCAAACGGTCGACCGTAGTTTCATTTTTTCCAGCCCTGGTTTCCGCGATATTAATTATAGCACCATTTTTTTTCCTTTACTTGTTGCTGAAATGGGGGACAATCGGCGGCCTGGTTTTTGCATTAAGTCTGCTAGTCGGAATTTTTTTGGTCTTTCGAACACTTTGGCTTCATAATCTTAACGCCTTTATTATCACCAAAGAAAGAATAATTGATGTTGACCAAAAAGGCATTTTCCACAAAGTAGTTTCTGAAGCCGCTTTTTCCAAAATTCAGGATGTCAGCTATTCAGTCAAAGGGGTTTTTGCAACCATATTCCAATTCGGTAAAATTGTCGTTCAAACCGCGGGGACAAGCGTTAATCTTGAGTTGGGCGGAGTTAAGCAGCCGCAAAAAGTTCAGGATTTGCTGGTCAAACTGCAAAATCAATCCGTAAAATCAGCAGAAGATAAGCTTTCGGCGGATGAGCTTTTGGCCATGATAAAAACCATTAAGGCCGGCATTGGCGAAGAGCAATTTCGCCGCTTGGTTGCGCGCAAAAACGATGACGAGTCGAAAGAATAAGTATGGCTCGCATAGAAGCTTCTAACCAAGACCAAAAGCCAGAAAGAAAGTTGAATTTCCATTTGCCAGTTCCAAGATTCAGACTAGGCAGATTAATCCGCCTGGTTATTTTGATTCTGATTGTCTGGGTGATTATTCAGGTTTCCAGAACAGGTTTGTGGCAAATCCCGCTTTTTTCAAAATACTTTTATCATCAACCCCAGCCAATCAGAATAGCCAGCCAAGTAGACAATAACATTTCTGAATTGGCGAAAAGAGTTCAAACCGGGGTGGGCACGCAAAAAATTTCCATTTCCGAAGCAGAGCTGACTTCGTTACTTACAAATTCAATCCAAAGCACCCGTTTAGGCATTAGCCGGCCAAACCTGGTCGCGGAAGATGACACAATGGAATTTTCTTTTATTATTCCCAAAAGGAATAACGCCCTTGTCAGATTGTATTTAATTCCAAAATTAAGTCCGGATAGTAAATTAGAATTTGAAGTTAAGAAAACTTTGGTTGGAGAAATTTCAGTGGCTAACTGGTTTATTGGCGAACCGACCAAACTTTTACTCACTCAAGAACTGACAACTGCTTTAAAATTCGCGCCCAAAATCCAACAAGTCTGGCTGGAACCCGGAAACCTCATAATTAGTTTTAAGCCGGCATGACAATATTATTAAGACTTTTGCCAAGCTTGATTGTTCCCTGGTTAATACTGGCTTATTATTTTGCTTTGAAATTCCCCACTTTCTTTTGGCTTTTCCTGGCTCTGGGCTTGGGGGGCTTGGTTTCAGCGCTTTGGCAGCTGACCAGACGGGTTAAACTTCCCCAGGGATTTTGGGCGCTGGTATTTTTTCCAGGCTTTGCTATTTTATTCAGCTTTGGCGCCTTGATGTTCTCGGAAAAGATTTTTTTCCAAACCGTCATTGCCTTGGGCATGGTTTTGTTTTCCAGTCTGTATTTGGAAAATGTTTTCCGCTTTGTTTTCCAGCCGGCTCGCTACCAAACCAACGCGATATTAAATTTATCTTTGATTTTCGCCATCGGTGGCCTGTTTTTCGCCATGGTAGTCTTGTTTGATTTAATGATTTTTTCCAATATCAAGTTTTGGATTTCTGAATTATTATTCATTGCGATTTTAGGTTTATGGTATTGGTTTTTAATAAAAACCCTGCAACCGTCCAGGAAAATGGCCAGGGTGTTTGGAATTGGCATTGGATTGGCCGCAGCGGAAATTTTTGCCTTAATTTGTTGGTTTCCGGTTTTACCCATTTACAAAGCCGGACTGATCATGGTTTTTCTGACTTTAAGCCTGCAAATTTTTCGAAATGAACTTGTTAGTCAGCCTCGAACCAGCCGCTGGACTTTAATATTTTATACTCTCGTGCTAATCTTTTTATTAGCCACTGCCAAGTGGTTTGCATAAAAATATGAAAGCCAAACCAATTCCGACTTCACCAAAAAGCCTCTTGGAAGACGATGTTAAAGAAGACGCTGTGGAAGCTTTTTTAAAAGAGCCGCAAGTTATAGCCAAGCCTTCAATAGTTAGATTTTCCTCAACCTATCTGGTAATCACAGTGATTATCAGCTTTTTGGCCGGCATTGTCGGCTCTTTTTTTATTATGTTTGGCCAGGAACAATGGCCTTGGCTGAAATCAATAGTTGGCAATACCAATTCAGAGGAAATTTCAGTGATCAAATCCGTCAGCAAAAAAGAAAGCAGCATTACTAATTACGCTGAAGTGGTAAAAAATATTTCGCCAAATGTGGTTTCAATTTATGTTCGCCAGACTCCGGTCAGAAAAAACGCTGCTCTCTTAGACCAGCTTTATTTACCATCCGACAGAAGGGGTATTGGCACGCTTTTAACCGAGGACGGACTGGGTGTAACCACCTTAAAAGCAATTCCAGATTTGACCAAAGAGATCGCGGTTATCACCGAAGACAAGACTGTTTATTTAACCAAGGATTTTATCACTGATCCAGCTTCGGACTTAGTTTTGTTCAGAATAAGCGGAAAAGGTTTTCCCGTGGTTGATTTTGCTGATAGCGCGGGCCTGATTGTTCCTCAGACGGTTTTGGATGTCGGCAGGCAGACTACCAGCCAATCAATAAATGCGGCTCTGACCGATTTAATCTCTCTCAATGCAAAGCGAGTAAATAGTCGCACGGATTTGATTGAGAGCTCGGAAAGATATTATCGGTTTTATCAAACGCGATCAAGCATTGAAACCCCCGGGCTGCCGGTTTTTTCCTTGGGCGGCAAGCTTGCTGGCGTACATAGTGGCACCGATGGCGATGTTATCCCCGCTTCCATTATTTCCACTGCTTTTGACCGGCTTAATAAAACCGGCAAAATTACCAGGAATGTTTTTGGAGTTAAATATCTGGATTTGCAGACCGCCAAAGGTCTGCTGATTAGCCCAGCAGAGGTTGGCGATACAGGCGCTTTGATTACTTCTGATGACCTTGCAAAAAATCCGGCTGTTGACCCAAAAGGCCCGGCTGGTCGAGCTGGTCTTAAATCAGGCGATGTTATTTTGAAAGTGAATGACATTAGCGTATCCGAAGACCAAACCTTGTCTGAAATAATTCAGTCACAAACCGCACATTCGGCTGTTACGGTTGTTTACCGCCGAGACGAGGCAGAGCAGAATTTGCCGGTAACACTTGATATTACTTCCGAATGAAGTCTAAAAAAATACACTTAGCCGTTTTTTTCACTTTGGTCGGTTTTTGGTTTTTTAGTCTGCCAGCCCAGGCAGGCTCTAAAGTTTTTGAAGTGGTTGTCCAAAAAAATAACGGCAAAATTAGTTTGGAAAAAATTCCAGCTGGCAGTATCAGCGCTGCGATTAAAATAGCCAAACAAAAACCAGGCGTAAAGTCTGCTGAACAGAATGTAAAATATCACGCGGCCATACTGCCAAACGATCCTGATATCAGTCAGCAGTGGGCTCTGCCGATCATTGGCGCACCAACAGCCTGGGAGACACGAACTGATGCTTCCAATGTGGTTGTGGCTGTTTTGGATTCAGGAGTGGATATTACTAACCCGGATTTGGTTGATAATATCTGGAGTAATAAAAATGAGATCCCTGACAACGGGATTGATGATGATAATAACGGCTATGTTGACGATGTTCGTGGCTGGAATTTTATAGAAAACAGCAATGACCCTCGGCCGAAAATAACTGCAGGCGCAACCCAGGCTGGCCTTAACCACGGCACTGTGATTTCAGGCATAATCGGCGCTAGGGGCAATAATGGACTGGCTGGCAGTGGCGTGGCCTGGAGCGCGTCTATAATGGCAGTTAGGGTATTGGACAGCACGGGTTCTGGAAATACGATTACTGTGGCAAAAGGTATCCAATACGCCGTGGCAGCCGGAGCAAAAATTATTAATTTAAGTTTTGTCGGCAGCGGCTCCAGCCCGACATTAGCCGCAACAATTGAATCAGCCCGCGTGGCGGGCGTGGTAGTCGTTGCCGCAGCGGGCAATGACAATTTAGATTTAGATTCTGATCCGCAATACCCAGTATGCTATCCCGGTGTTCTAGGCGTAGCATCGGTTGATCAGGATAAGATAAAGTCAAGTTTTTCTAATTATGGTTCGTGCGTGGATATTTCCGCTCCAGGGGAAAATATTTACAGTACTTTATTTTACGAACCTACCCAAGGCTATGATCAAATAAGCGGAGATGGCTGGTATGGCACTTCAGTCGCTTCGCCTTTTGTGGCAGGCGCGGCCGCCTTATTGAGCGCGACTACTGCAGGCTTATCGGTTGAGGAAATTGAAAATTTACTGGAGCTAAAAGCTTTGGATCTGAACCCCACAAATCCAGGATTATCCGGAGACCTGGGGACAGGTCAGCTTTTTATCGAAAGTTTATTGTCTCAAATTAAAGACGCTCAAGCCAGAAGCGCGAATATTTTGGCCGCGCCCCAAGCAGGCGATAGCCCCAGGGTCAGGGAATTTTCAAAAGCCGGCAAAGTCGTGAATCAGTTCATGACTGGAACTCAAAAAAATCAAAAGGGTATTTTTGCCGTTTCAGGGGATGTTAATCAGGATGGACAAATGGAAATTATTACTTCTTTCCAGGCTAATTCAGATTCAACCATTCGGGTTTATGATCAAAAGGGTAAACAGTTAGCTCATTTTTTGGCTTTTTCAAAGAATTTTAAAGGCGGTGCCACGCTTGCCGTTGGCGATGTTGACGGTAATGGCCAGGATGAGATTATTGTCGGTACGGATAAGGGTACTTCTCAAATCAGAATTTTTGATTCGACTGGAAAGGTTTTATCTCAATTTTTCGCGTTCGCAAAAAGTTACAGCGGCGGAGTAAGACTGGCCGTGGGCGATGTGGATGCTGATGGCCAAAATGAAATTATCGTTTCCAAAGCATCCAAAGAACCCAGAGTCGCTGTTTTTAGTTTTTACGGAAAACAAAAATCCAGCATTAGAGTTTTCCCCTTGAAAGTAAAAGAAGGCGTGAATGTTGCTTCAGCAGATATAAATGGCGATGGCAAAGCGGAAATTATTATTGGTTTAGCGAAAGGCAGCCCACAGGTAAGAATTTTCAGCGGGCAGGGCAAATTGTTGAGCGAATTTTTAGCCTATGATAAATCCCAGACCGGCGGAGTGAATGTGGCTTCGGCAGACATAAACGCCGATGGCATTGCAGACATAATTACCGGCACTGGAGTTGGGGCCAAGCCGGAAGTCAGAGTTTTTAGAAATTCGAGCGCAGTAAGAATCTTGAAATTTTTAGCTTACCCCCAAAAATCCAGAACCGGCGTTCATGTAGGCAGCATTCAAATTCAGTGAAATGTTCAATCGAGTTTTAAACCATCCTATTGCCAAGCATCCTCTGACCAGGCAGTTTTCTAAATTTGTCATCATCGGTTTTGTTAATACTGGCATTGACTGGGGCGTGTTTTTCGCCTTGACCAGCTGGGTCAGCTGGTTTGGCGGGCATATAATTTTCGCCAACATCATTTCTTTTGGCTGTGGCTTTGCCAGCAGCTTTACTTTTAACCGCAACTGGACTTTTAAATCCAAAGACCCGAATATAACCAAGCAAATAGCGATTTTTTTGCTGATTAACATCGTCAGTCTGGGTATTAGTACTGCGGTTGTGGGGAGTGTTTATCATATTACCCAGTCCAGACTTTTAGCCAAGACTTTGGCTGTGGTCGCGGCTTTATTTTGGAACTTTTTTGCCGGCCGGAAATGGGCCTTTAAACCAGCAACATTGCTCCAGCAATAAGCTTAATAGCT
>PEXW01000032.1 GCA_002774575.1 Candidatus Kerfeldbacteria bacterium CG08_land_8_20_14_0_20_43_14 | reverse complement strand
TTCAGTTGTCGCTATGCTGAACATTGAATGCTTCATCATAAATCTAGCATAGTCGCCGATATTCACGCCGGCGTTTTCCAGGGCTTTGAATAATGCCTTGGTGTCCTTGTGGGTGCCAAGGGTTATGGTCTTCCAGGTGGGGAAGGATAGCTCTCCAGTTGATGTGACACCGCCAGATTGCCAAAAGGCAATAAGTCGCTCGCGAAATTTTGGGTCATCAATAGACTTTTGCAGGTTATCTAAAGTCAATCCCGCCTCTTTCATTACCCTGTGCCAAGTGGCCAGTCTCCCGGATACCTGACTCGGTGATGAAGTATTGTTTTGGTTCGTAATGATCTTTGCCATCGCACACCTCCATTGTTTGACGTTATGCCAATATTTTCAGATTAAAGCTAATTTTAAAGAACTTCAGGCAACTTTAGAATAGACTGATTTTTTCGTCAACATTTGTATTATAAACGCTGTATACTTTTATTATGCCCCCCAGCCTCAAAACCCAAATTGCTATTTTGCCGAAAAAGCCCGGTGTTTACCAATACTTTGACACATCGGGTGAAATTTTGTATGTGGGCAAAGCCACCAGTCTGAAATCCAGGGTCAGTTCGTATTTCACTAAAAAATCCCAGCTTTCCCCGGCCAAACAGATTATGGTTGCCAAAATCGCCAGATTGGAAACTATTGTTACAGCCAATGAGCTAGAAGCGTTATTATTGGAAACCACGCTGATCAAAAAATTCCACCCGCCATATAACATTGTCATGCGGGATGACAAAAATTTTTTGTACATTAAAATTGCGCTGTCAGAAAAATTCCCTTCAGTTTCCACAGTCAGAAAAATCAGCCAAGACAATTCCCGATATTTCGGGCCTTATGTTTCCTCGGCATCGGTTTATGAAACCTTGCGGGTGCTGAAAAAAATTTTTCCGTATAAAAACTGCTCCAATCCTCCGGAAAAACCCTGTTTTGAATTTCACCTGGGCCGCTGTTTGGGCCATGGCACTGATGAGGCCAGTATTAAAAACTATCAAGAAGTAATTAAGGGTCTGATTAAATTCTTGAGCGGCAACACCAAGGAAATTGAAAAAAATCTGCAGACTCAAATGCAAAAAGCCAGCGTAGATCAGCAATTTGAACGAGCCGCTTTAATCAGGGATCGTTTGAAAGCCATCAACCGGCTTATGCAAAAGCAGAATGTAATTTTAACCAATCAACAAAATTTGGATGTGATTGGCTATGCCATGTCCGGCAGCCTGGCCGCAATCAACCGCCTGGTCATTCGCCTGGGAAAATTAATGGATAAACAAACCGTGCTTTTACAGCATGTCAAAGACCAAAAACCCATAGAAGTTTTGGAAAGTTTTTTGGAACAATTCTATGCTTTGTGCCCGGATATGCCGGATCAACTGGCTCTGCCGTTTAATTTAAAAATCTCCAAAGCTTTGGCCAAGATTTTGAATGCCAGGATTTTCACCCCCAGCCGCGGAAGAATTAAAAAAATACTGAAAGTCAGCAATCTGAACGCGGAAGAATTTCTGCGCCAACAAAAAGCCAGCTTTGAAAAAGACGATTTGCGGCTTAGTAAAGGCTTAAAGCAACTCACGAGCGCTTTGCGATTAGCGACAATCCCCAAAAGAATCGAGGCTTATGATGTGGCCAATATCCAGGGCCAGCATGCTTCAGGCAGTATGGTGGTTTTCAGCAATGGCAAGCCGGATAAAAAATCCTACCGCCGCTTTAACATTAAAACCGTCTTTGGCGCCAATGATCCAGCCATGCTGGCGGAGATATTAGAAAGAAGATTCTCGCATACCCCCTCACCCCAAAAGCAAACCAGCTCAGAGCTTAGAGCTCAAAGCCCCAGGTCATCCTGGCCCCTCCCCGACCTCATTATTCTTGACGGCGGCATTGGACAACTAAATGTTGTTAGGCAAAAATTTGGACCGGTTTTTTCAATTCCTATAGTGGCCCTGGCCAAAGGCGGGCATCAAAACCTGCCCCAGCAAGCTGATCGGGAAAAAATCTTTTTGCCAAGCCAGCCTGCAATCAAACTGCCCAACCCCTCTGACGAGTTATTTCTGATTGAAAGAATTAGGGATGAAGCCCATAGGTTTTCTATTGCTGGTTTTCACAAAAAACATGCCAAGTCAGCCATTAGATCAGTTTTGGACGATATCCCGGGCATTGGCCCGAAAAGTAAAAAATTATTACTAAATAAATTCGGTTCAGTGAAAAAAATCCGCCAGGCACCAGAAGCTGATTTGGCAAAAATCATTGGCCCCAAACTCGCCCAGAGGATATTGACTAATCTCTAACACAATCCACCACAGGCGCGACGGCCTGTGCTGGGCACCCCGCCAAAACCCGTCCCGTTGAATAACGGGATGACGGTGACATAAAAATTCGCAATCCATAGATACTATGACTGATATCACCAAACGCCTTGAATTAAAAACTAAACGCCGGGACAAGAAGAAAAAGCCCAAAATGGCCGTGCACGGCAAAAGGATTTTTCAAGTAATCAAGCTAAGTAGCAAAATGAAAAAATAAACTACTTTTTCCGTCTAGATTTAATTCTGCTTTTCCCGCGCATGGCTTTTTGCATGGATTTAATCAAGACTCTGTTATGCTCATCAAGGTAGGGCTTAATGTCCAGCTTTTTTGGCACGCGATGTAAACTTTCGTCATCGGCGATTTTAATATATTTTTGCATGAACCGGTCATACTCTCGCCAATGAACTTTGGCCGCATCCACGGCGGCTTCTTCGGCTCGCAAAGCAATTTGATGAGCGTATTGGTATATCAAACCCAGTTCGTCGATTAAGGCCTTTTCAACTGATTCGTGCAAAATTAAATATTGATCCACCCAAACTTTGCGTCCGGCAGAAGTGATAAAAGACTTTGGCAAATGCCGGTCAATGTAAATGGTTTTTCCGTTACGGCTGTAGCCAGCCAGGTATGGGATATCATAACTTCGATCCAACTTTACTCGCGAAAGAATGGACTCCACAGCCTGATCGAGTATTGCCGAAGAAACCAAAGTATCATCAGCTTGAGATTTCCAGTAATTTTTGCGCTTGGCTGATTTTTTCTGACTTTTCTGCATCTAGGTTATTTTAAAACTGATTGATAATTACAGTATACCTCAAATCCAAAATAGTGATGCCAAGCTATTGAACCATGACATTACAATACCGAGCGCACCTTCTTGAAAACAGGGTTTTAAGTTTAAGGAATTCTTAACCCTTAAACCTAGTAACTACAACGATACTCCTGCCCGCCAGCAGCCTGAGCCGCGGGCGACCCGCTTGCTTCGAGTGCAAAGCGGTCGGACGGGTGGCAGGCGGGGCAGACCACACCTAAAACCAAACCCTACCCAAACGGGATTGACCCAGCACCACTTTCTAAGCAAATACTAATCCTGTAATAAAAATATTTCTTTGACTAAACATCATCTCAAATAATAAACTCTTTAAATAGAAAGTGGTGCTGGGTTGACAGCCCCAAATAAAAATAGTAGTCTAAAATTTGCATTCAGACATTTCTTTTTACTTTGTTTATGCTTATAAAAATCCTTTCTATTGCAGAAATTGTAACCGCTGTGTTGATAACTATCGCCATTTTAATGCAAGCCAAGGGCGCGGGCTTAGGCGCGGTTTTTGGCGGCGAAGGCAATGTTTACCGAACCAAGCGTGGAGCGGAAAAAATTTTATTTTATGCCACTATTGTCATGGGCGTTATTTTCGCCGGCACGGCAATCGCCTTTTTAATCCTTCAAACTGGATCAGCTTAATCTTTTGTGCGCATCAATTTTGCTTCCCTTTTTGAGGGAATAAAAAAAACCATAAAGAAATTAACCTCCCGCGCCAAAACCGGACCGGCGGTTCCTTTGGAACAGGATCAAGCCATGATCCAAAACTTAAATGAAAGCCGCTGGCCAAGCTTAACGCAATTCACCTACATTTTCCGCTATCTGAACAAGTCCGAAGGCTTGATTTTTAGATTAAGCATCTTTTTGCTTTTTGCTTCTGCCGCCCTGCTGGTCGGCAGATACATTCAGAGGCATTGGATTCCCGAACCCGCTATTGGCGGAAGCTACACCGAAGCAATCTTCGGCACTCCAAGATTGATCAATCCGGTTTTGGCCAGCAGCGACTTGGACTTGCAGCTGACCCCACTCATTTATAATGGCTTGCTCCGCCTGGACGCAAACGGCGAATATGTAAATGATCTGGCGGAAAAAATAGAGACCAGCAATGATGGCAAAACCTACACTGTTAATTTAAAACCAGGGTTGATTTGGCAAGATGGCCAGACTTTAACCAGTGATGATGTTCGTTTTACCATTGAAACCATTCAAAACCCCAATATCGGCAGCCCACTCTACAGCAAGTTCAGGGATATAAAGATTGAAACGCCTGATGATAAAAAAATCATTCTCAAACTTGAGAAAAACGATGGAAATTTCGAAAAGAACCTGACTTTAGGAATTTTGCCGGCGCATATCTGGACAGAAATTCCGCCTGCAGCCATGAACACCACGGAATTTAATCTAAAACCGATCGGCAGCGGCCCGTTCATGTTCAAAGAAATCCGCAAAAAAGAAAAATCTGGAGATGTGACAAGCATGACCCTGGAAAGATTTGTCCAGACCGCAACGCCCACTAAGCTGAAAAGTTTAATGCTGAAATTCGTTCAAGACGGCACTGCGGCCTTGGATTTAATTTCCAGCGGCCAGGCAAACGGCATGCGTTTGATTTCCAGCGATTTATTTGCCAAGGCTGAAAAAATTCGGGGTGGAAAAATTGCTTTTGAATCTCTGCCCCAGGTGGTCAATGTATTTTTTAATTTCAAAAATAAGCTGCTCGCTAATAAAAGCGTTCGTCTGGCTTTGCGGTCAGCGATTGATGTAAACGAAATTATAACCAAAGTCAGGCCTGATGCTGATTTTATTGTGGGTCCGGTTCTGGCTGGCATGCCAGGCGGTGAAGCCGTTAATTCAGCCAGTCCGCAAGATCTGAATGGGGCTATTAAACTTTTGGAAGACGCTGGCTGGAAAAAAGAAAACGAAGTCTTTGTCAAAGATAAAACCACCCTGGAATTTTCCCTGACTGTTCCAGATATCAAGGAATATACCTCTGCCGCTGAAATAATCGCGACTGCTTGGAATAATTTGGGCGCGAAGGTTGAAATAAAAAAGATTGATCCGGCGATTTTCGGAAAAGAAGTAATTAAGACCCGCAACTTTGATGCGATTTTATATGCTGACCGATACGACACGGACCTAAGCCTGTA
This sequence comes from Candidatus Kerfeldbacteria bacterium CG08_land_8_20_14_0_20_43_14, assembly GCA_002774575.1. GTDB lineage: Bacteria > Patescibacteriota > Patescibacteriia > PEXW01 > PEXW01 > PEXW01. The sequence continues at coordinate 3,887 of PEXW01000032.1, read as the reverse complement.
TCCATTCTGGCATTCTACCCAAAGTTTTGATCCTGGTTTGAACTTGACTAGTTATTATAATAAAGATTTGGACCAGCTGCTGACCCAAACTCAAAAGTCTGACCAAAAGCCCGAGGCCTTGGCCGAATTAAATAAAAAAATTCAAACTCTGATAAATGATGAAGTACCGGCCATTTTTCTTTATCAGCCCTCGGCCATGCTGGTTAACACTGTAAATTTGCGCTCCACCATCCAACCGAGTTTGCTTACGGCCAGCAATCATTTCCTGGATATATCCGGATGGTACACTGAAACCAGGCATACTTGGAAATGGAATCCGTAATATCAAATTTAACTTTTTAAGTGATTTTAAGGTATGGTAAAGGCAGAAGTAAAGGCCTGCCGGAGTGGTGAAACTGCCGTGAACCACGAAGGGGTTCACGGCTACCCAGCACCCTTTAGTGGTGCTGGGTGGTAGCCCTGCCTGCCGTACTTGTGCAACAACTTACAGACAGATTGTCCTAGTGGTGAAACTGGTAAATCCACCACGCACCAGAGGTGGGCGGATGGCGGAACTGGTAGACGCGCACGGTTCAGAGCCGTGTGGGAGCAATTCTATGAGGGTTCAACTCCCTCTCCGCCCACCCTTGGTGCGGGGCACGCACGGTTTCCCGCCACAAATAATTTTCAATTTATGAAGGCGGCACCCCGCCGAATGGCGGTGGCAGAGCCGTGTGGGAGCAATCCCATGGGAGTTCAAGTCTCCCCCGCGGCACCAGCCTTCGCCCCTTTGGGGCTTCGGCCTTCGCCGACCGAAGTCGGCTATGGCCGACGAAGGTCGGCTGGCAAGCCATTAAAAAAGTCAAAATATTAATGAACGACATTCATAACAACCCCTGAATTCTCTAATAATATCTATTAAAAATGAAAAAATTTACAAAACACAAACAATTTAAAGCCCCTCTTCCGGCTAAACCGCATGACAGCCTTCGGATAATTCCCTTAGGCGGTCAGGAGGAAGTCGGCCGCAACATGACAGTTTTTGAATATAAAGAAGATATTGTCATTGTTGACATGGGCGTGCAGTTCCCCGAAGAAGACATGCTGGGAATTGACTACATTATTCCCAATATTAATTATTTGCGCGGCAAAGAAAAACGAATCCGGGGCGTGATTTTCACCCACGGGCATCTGGATCATATTGGCGCCGCGCCAATTCTATTGGAAAAAATCGGCAACCCGCCGATCATTGGCCGGCCGCTGACTTTGGCTTTAATCAAAAATCGGCAGGAAGATTATAAAAAAGGCTCGGCCCAGCGTCTGAAAACTATTGTGGTAAAGTCTGTCAATGACCGGTTGCGCCTGGGTGGCTTCTCAATTGGCTTTTTTGCCGTTGACCATTCCATAATGGACGCGGTCGGCGTGATTTTGCACACCCCTCACGGCACAGTCGTTCATCCAGGCGATTGGACTTATGAAAAAGACCCGGTCGGTCGGCAATCAGTTGAATATTCACAATTGTCAAAATTGCCAAGACCCACAATTTTAATGCTGGAAAGTCTGGGTGCCATTAATACTCATACCCGGGTGCCGGAAAAAACCATGTATGAAAACTTGGAGAAATTAATTCGCCAAGCGCCTGGCCGGATTATTATGGGCACTTTTTCTTCCCAGGTGGAAAGGATTAAACATGTTTTAGAATTTTGCGAAAAAATCGGCAAAAAAGTGGCACTGGACGGCTTTAGCATGAAAATGAATGTGGAAACCGCGAAAAAACTCGGCTATATAAAAGTCAAAAAAGAAAATCTAATTCCGATTGAAAGAATCAGGGACTATCCGGATAAAAAAATTGTCATCATTTGCACGGGTGCGCAAGGCGAAAGCAATGCCGTGCTTTCCAGGATAATCAACCATAATCATCGCTTTGTCCGCATTCAAAAAACCGATACCATAGTTTTCTCCTCGTCCGTGATCCCGGGTAATGAAAGAACTATCCAAAGATTAAAAGATAACCTGTACAGATTAAGCGATAATGTAATTCACAGCGACATTATGGATATCCATTCCAGCGGACACAGCACGGCTGAAGACATGAAAACGGTTTTAAGACAGATCCGGCCGGATTATTTCCTGCCGATTTATGCCAATCACTATTTCCATAAAGAGGCGGAAAAACTGGCCATCCGCGAAGGCTTTCCAAAAAATAACATCTTGGTTTTGGATAATGGCTCTATTTTGGAATTCATAAACGGCCAGGCCAAATTGCTTTCCCAAAAAGCTTTGACTGACTATGTTTTTGTTGACGGCCTGGGCGTGGGCGATATTTCCAATGTGGTTTTGCGGGACAGGCAAATGCTGGCTGAAGACGGCATGGTCGTGGTAATAGTCAATGTCAATAGGCACACCGGTGGCATAATCGGTGAGCCAGACATAATTTCCCGGGGGTTTGTCCACATCAAAACCAGCAAAGCTTTGATTGAAGAAACCAGGAAAAAGGTAAAATCCTTTTTCCGGGACAACCGGGCGCACGCGGAAGCAAATGATACCTATATTGGCAACAAAATTCGCGACCAAATCGGTCAGTTTTTATTCAACAAAACCAACCGTAGACCAATGATATTACCTGTAGTCATTGATGTGTAAAACAATCATATAAGTGTAACGGTACGAACTTAACTAACCATTACTTGCCCCGTACCGGACTCCGAGCTTGTGAGGAGGACTGGTACGGGGTGATTTTGCCGGTAGTAATAGATGTATAGATCAATTATTTAACTAACGGCACAAAGTTGGTACAGGTGTTTTAGGCACACACATTTGGCGGATTGATTAATTGATAATTCCTTAAGAATTCGTTGGGTGTTTTGCAGTTCAATCCGCAATGTTCTAAATCGTTGTAGTAATTATTCCATAGTTTGAGCTTCATTTGCAACTCTGAAAAACTTTTGAATTTGTTTTGTTCATAAAATTTCTCTTGGTCTTCTCTGTGGCTCCTCTCCACTGTGCCATTTTGGGCAGGTTTGCCAGGGTCAATCAGGTAATGGATTATGTTGTGTTTAGCGCAAAATTGATCAAGAGCGTGTATGGTTTTAACCGTCATATCGCTTCTTTTGGTCATGCTGGTGTAGAAGTTGGTGAAGATGCTCCCGTTGTCAGTTTTGATGGATTGTATTTTGTGAGGAAAAATACTGATAATCTTTTGAAGAAAAAGAATTGAATGAAAATTTGTTTGTTCATCGTACACTTCCAGATGTCTCCATTTGGAAGCTGTGTCGATAGCAGTATATTGATAATACCTTTTGCCCCTAAGGTGTCCTGGCACGTATTTAACATCAATCTCGATGAGTTCTCCGGTTTTCCTCTCCGCTTTGATGTATTTGTATTTAATTCTTTTGACTCGATACTTTCGCACCAAGTTTTCATCTTTCAATATTTTCCCGATAGTTCTCTCGTGAATCAGTATTCCTTCTTTTTCCAGTTGCCAGTGTATCTTTAGTGCACACTTCTTTGTTTGTTTCTGTATCTCAATCACCATTTCTTTTTTCCATATGGGAGTTTCTTTTGGTTGAGTTTTGGGTTCTGTTGATTTTGGCTCCAAAGCTTCTTCTCCACCTTGCTTGTACAGAGCTAACCACCTCTCCAGACTTCTCTTTCCGTGTGGACAAAGTTTTGCCACATCTTTTAATTTCATCTCCTTGCTTGCGATGGGGAGCACCCATCTTAATCTCTCTTCTTTAATTGTTTTTGCCATATGTATTGCCATTCCTGGATTTTACCCAGAAACCGCCAAATGTGTGTGCACATTACCCCAGAGGGGTATACTAAACCATTTGGAACAAGGTTAAGCTGACTTTAACTATCATTAACCTTGCATTACATATGATTGCCCTCTTAAAACAGCTCCCCTC
>PEXW01000072.1 GCA_002774575.1 Candidatus Kerfeldbacteria bacterium CG08_land_8_20_14_0_20_43_14 | reverse complement strand
ACCAAAAAGATCGGTAAACTGGAATCGAAGGGCAGCAGAGAGCAAGGACCCTGAGCGAAGTCGAAGGAACGAAGCGAACGCCGCTGGCTTCGACCCTGGGAGAATTCAGCGCTGCCCAGGACGCGATTCCCCCTACCCGCTCCAGCCTTCGCCTCACAAGATAATTTTGATGTAAATAAGAGTTTTCAGCGTTAAAGCAAGCTGGCCTGCCAGCCGACCTTCGTCGGCCATAGCCGACTTCAGTCGGCGAAGGCCGAATCCCCACAAGGGGCGAAGGCTGTCCTCTGTAGCTCAAGCGAAGCGCAGAGCGAAGAAGGACAAGTACCGCTTCCCCCACGAATGCGTGCTCCTCCCCCGCACCGAACGGCGAAGCCTCTGGTACGGGGTCGTGCGCTCCACATTCGTTGGGACCCCTTGGGAATCGAAGTAAGTTTTCGGCACAGGAAAGTGCGCTCCTCGTTTGCGCTGATTAAAATTGAATTCATTTGTCTATCTTTCCCATATGCAATTCCGTTTAAAAAATGCCTCGGCTTTGAAAGACGAGGCGATTTAGGACATGAAAAGTTAAGTCCGTCTTTAATTTCGTAGCTTGTAGCCATGACGAGTTATTACTCGACTGCCTGGAAGACGAGAATGGCTTCGGACTTTATGCTCGACTACCAGTGTCAAAATCTGTTTCTGGAAGTCCATCTTCGAGCCCAGGTCTTGCCTACGAATCACTTAACTTTCCATACCTGAATATGCAAATTATATCCCTCTTTTTTTAAATTAACAACAAGTTTGGCTCATTATCTTTCTATTATTTCCATTTATTGCTCTTCATTGGAAATCTGACTTTATGTTCCTCAATAACTTTATCCAAAGCATCTGACAAATTCACTTGGCAGTAATTGGCCAGAGATGATAATTCCCAGAGCATGTCGCCAAAAAAATTCTCAACTTCTGCGTGATTTTCCATAATTTTTTTCTTGACTGTTTCTTCTTCCAAAGACCACTTGATAATATTTCTGAATTCACCAATCTCTTCCACCATACCTAATAATAATTCTTTTGGCGTGTGATATTTGTGCCAGCCGCGCTCTCGCATAAATTGATCAACGATTTTTTGTTGGTGCATAAATTAAAAAACTAATAATCATTTTTTACGATTAATGTAATAAGCCTTGTAACCTTTTCCCAAAGGAATAGCCAAATCATTGCGAGGGGAATCACCTATAAATATTGTGTTTTGGGTGTTGAGGCCAAGTTTAACCAATTCATTCTCCAACTTATCAAAAAATTCCGGGTGGGGTTTATCAATTGGATCACCGATAACTAATGCAGTATGTTTTACGGATAAACGCAGAAATCTTTGACGCTTATAACTTTTCGGAAAAAGCTGGATCATAAACCAACTTTCCAGTTGATTCTTGCAAGCTAAGTATGGAATCACTGCCGGTCATTAGTATGAGGGGTATATTTTGGCTGAATAAGGCCGAAGTAAATTCTTTAGCATCTGAATAAATCACTAAACTTCTACTTATGGCCTGCCAATAAGCGTCTCGAGCCAAAGCTAAAGATTCCGCTGTAAAATGTAAGCCTTGCTGACGACCAGCTATTATCAACCAAGCTTCTCGGCTCCATACCTTAAAATCGTGCTCTTTATCGACCGTCTCCACATTTTTCATTTGTTCCATAAGTTGATCAAATTCTTCCCTCTCTGCCTAGACTTCCTGTTTGGGTTTGCGATGCCCTTCCAGAATCAAATGAAATAATTTATCAACGGTTGAGGCTAATTCTTGATTGAATATTTTGGCCAAAGCCTGTATTCCAGCTTTATGGGCTGACGCAAAATCGACTAAGGTATAATCAATATCCGCAACTACGCATTGCATGCCTTTTAGGGGGATATTATTTAAGTTTTCGACTGTCTGCCATTCATTCATAAATTAAAATTATTGCCTCTTATTTTTCCCATAAGTATTTCTTTAAATCCACAAACCACATCTTATCTTTTCCCGCAGAGCGGGATCCCGCTTCGCGGGACTTAACCACCTTAATACCTTCTTTTTGCAAAAGCCAGGCTTGTTCATCCGCCGTATGTTCCAGGCAAGTGGTGGATATAAAGCCTAAACGATTAATAACCCTTTGCCAAGGCACTTCTGGATTAGGGCTAGCGTCCAAGGCGTGCAAAGCCCAGCCCACCATTTGCGCGGCTTTGGGTGAGCCAATTAAGCTGGCAATCTGGCCATAAGTGGCAACCCGGCCTTTGGGAATTCTTTTGACCATGGCGTAAACCAAAGAATAAAAATTAGACTTGGTTTTCATGGTTTTGTTAGTTCGTTAAATAATCTATCTTGCCGCTTTTCTGTATTATTTTGAAAACAAATCCACATTTTTCCTGACAAAATACTTCAATTTTCTAAATGCCTCGCCGCGATGACTTAAGGAATTCTTTTCCTCATCAGTCATTTCCGCGAAAGTTTTGCTGAAATTCCTGGGAATAAAAATTGTGTCGTATGGCAGCTTTGGCCTGGGCTCACCCTTTGGGGTAAAAGCAATTGTCCCGTCAACTTTGCCATTAAAAGTCCATTCCTGCCCTTCTGGCGAAATCAAAGCCACGGTTGTTTCAAACCAAGCCGTGCGTTTTTCCGCTGGCACATCTTTTAATTCTTCCAAAGTGTGGGGAACCAAGGCTTCAGCATCGGCATCTTCGCCTGCCCATCTGGAAGAAAAAACTCCAGGCGCGTCATTAAGCGCGTGGATGCAAAGGCCTGAATCATCAGCCATAACCCAGGCTTTTTCTTTGGCTCTTTCCAAAACAAATCTAGCCTTCAGCAAAGCGTTTTCCGCAAAAGTCGCGCCGTTTTCCAGTGGTTCTTGATCGACTCCGGCTTCTTCCGCGCCAATGACTGCAATGCCCAAGTCTGACAATATGGCACGGATTTCTTTAAGCTTGCCCGGATTGTGAGTCGCGAAAATTATCTTCATTAATTAAATATACTATAAATTTGGCGGCAAAGCTTTTCGGCTCAACTGCACGGATATGGCGCCCAGGTATATTGCCGCCAACATCACTAACACATAAACAATTCTCGCGCCCAGGTTTAAACCTCCAAAAATGCTTTGGACCAAATCATAATTAGTCAGGCCTACCAAACCCCAATTTATTCCGCCGATGAACAGCAGACCAATGGCGATCCAATCAAATATGTTGAGATTCTTCATGCATATCACCTCCTTTGTTTAATAGTAGAGAAATATGCTGAAAATTTCAGGTATTTTTAGCCTAGCATTCAAAAAGAATGAAAGAAAGGGCGATAAACAACGGGTGACACTCTATGCGGGATTGACCCAGCACCACTTTCTACTCAATGAACTTATTATTAGATAAGTATGTTTAGCCAAAAGAAATATCTTTATTATAAATTTAGTATTTGCTTAGAAAGTGGTGCTGGGTTGAAAAAAACCGACCATATGATTAAGTTCGAATGATAACTAAAGAAAAAAGTTCACTTTATAATACAGGGGGTTTTAAAATGGATGAATCGGAAAAATAAGTCGAATGATTGGACCACTTTTGGCTTAGGCATACTTGTCGGCATCCTGATTATGTTTGTGTACTGGTTATTTAAAAAACATACCGGGCTCCCCGATGGTTATGCCTGGTGTTTAGTCGCCGGAATTGGTCTGATAATTGGCTTTGCGAAAATCTGGTATAGCAATTCCAATATCGCTTTGAGTTTTTATTCCGGTACCTTCTTGGCCCTGGCCGTGCTGCTTTCCTTTAACTTGAACTATAAGATCGGCTGGTACCATGCCCTGATTGCAGTAATAGCACTGCTAATCGGCCAAAGCATAGAAACCAAAATCAGAAAGGCTGAAACAAAAACCAAAGAGGTCAGAACCTAAAAAAATCTCCAGTGATCGCTTATGCCCGACAAATAAAGTCAGGCTTTTTTATATAAAACGGTCTTTTGGGCTATACTAAACCCATGAATAAACCAATAAAACTAGCTCAATTAATCCGCTATTGGATTTTGAAGTCTACGACTCAAGCCGGTTCTGGCCACCCGACTTCTTCATTGTCAGCTACTGATTTGATGGCCGGCCTGATGTTCGACGGGACTTTTAAGTTTGATCTGAAAAACCCGGGTAATCCGAATAATGATAGGTTAATTTTTTCCAAAGGCCATGCCTCGCCATTGTTTTACGCGCTCTGGGCTGCGGCAGGTGCAATTTCCGAGCAGGAATTAATGACCTTGCGCAAGTTTGGCTCACGACTGGAAGGCCATCCAGTCATGACTTTTCCTTTCACTGAAGCAGCCACTGGCTCATTGGGCCAGGGCTTATCAGTTGGTTTGGGTATGGCGTTAAATGCCAAATATCTGGATAAGTTACCATATAAAACTTATGTCCTGCTTGGCGACAGTGAAATGGCCGAGGGACAGGTGTGGGAAGCCATTCAACTGGCCAGCCATTACAAGTTGGACAACCTGATTGGGGTTTTAGATGTTAACCGTTTGGGTCAAAGAGGAGAAACCATGTACGGGCATAAAGTTTTAGAATATGACAAACGTTTAAAAGCTTTTGGCTGGCAGACTATTGTGATTGACGGGCATAAAACACCGCAAATAATCAATGCTTTTAAAAAGACTGTGAAAGCAAAAGGCAAACCAGTCATGATTATTGCCAAAACATTAAAAGGCAAAGGTGTTAAGTTTATTGAAAACAAAGACGACTGGCATGGCAAAGCCTTGAAGCCCGATGAATTGGAAAAAGCTTTAAAAGGTTTAGGCAAGGTTGATGTTTCAATCCGAGGAACAATTGAATTACCAAAAACTGCCAAGCCCGCTTTATTAACTTCAGGTAAAAGCGAATTAATGCCTTTGGACAAGCCTATAGCCACGCGCAAAGCTTATGGTTATGCATTGACCCGATTGGCTGGTAAATATCCGATCGTGGCCCTGGACGCGGAAGTCAGCAATTCCACCTACTCGGATATTTTTAAAGAAGCTAATCCAAAAAGATTTTTTGAAATGTACATTGCCGAGCAGAATATGGTCAGTTCGGCCGTAGGTTTGGCGCGCCGAGGCAAAATTCCGTTTGTTTCCACCTTTGCCGCGTTTTTCACCCGGGCTTTTGATCAGATTCGTATGGCCCAATATTCGCAGGCCAACGTAAAATTCGTGGGCTCGCACGCTGGGGTGTCCATTGGCGAAGATGGTCCATCGCAAATGGGCTTGGAAGATATGGCCATGTTCCGTTCAGTTTTAAATTGCATAGTTTTGTATCCGTCAGACGCCGTGTCCTGCGATAAATTGGTCGAAGAAATGGCCAAGCAAAAAGGCCTGGCTTATTTGCGCACTACGCGCGGTGAGACGCCAATTATTTATAATCAAAACGAGCAATTCCCCATTGGCGGCAGTAAAACCTTGCGCCAAAGCCCGAATGACCGCGTTACAGTAGTTACAGCCGGCATAACTGTCCAAGAAGCGCTAAAGGCCTATGACGAGCTGGAAAAGCAGGGGATTATGATTAGAGTAATTGATTTATACAGCGTCAAGCCGATTGATGTGCCTACTCTGCAAAAAGCCGCCAAAGAAACAAAAGCGATTATTACCGTGGAAGACCATTATCCGCAAGGCGGGTTGGGGGAAGCGGTGTTGAGTGCGCTAAGGCATGCCAAGGCGCATGTGGTAAAGTTGGCAGTAACGAAAATGCCAAAGTCGGGGAAGCCAATGGAGTTATTGGATTATGAAAATATTTCTACTAAGGCGATTGTTGGGGAAGTGAAAAAGCTATAAATACAAGGTGGCAACTTTATCAATCATGTAGCCGGCAACCCTGCCTTTCTCCCATGTCATTGCAACGACAGAGGGTAATTATCTCTTCCCAAAATCACTTGCTAATTTCTCTGCGGCTTTTGGCTTTAACTGATACTTTTTCAAATCCTTCTGCCTTTGCCTGGAAATTTCATAAATATAAATTCCTGCTGTAACTGAAACATTCAGGCTCTGCACCATGCCTTTCATTGGAAGGGCAATTATTTGATCGGCTGACTTAATAGCGTATTCAGACAAACCACGATGCTCGTTGCCGACTAACAAGGCAATTTTTTTATGCAGTAATTTAGTTTTGAAAAGATTTTTGGCTTTTGGGTGAATTGCCGTGGCAATAATTTCATAGCCAGATTTTTTTAAAACTTTTAAACAATCCTGGGTAGAATCAAAAATCTTAAAACTCAACCACTTATTAGCTGACGATGAGCTGGACTTGCCGACTCGTTTAGGATTGTATCTTTTTTCCTGATCAAAAATAAAATACACCTCTTGCACGCCAAAACCATCGCAAGTCCTTAAGATTGCCGCGGCATTGTGGGGATCGTGAATGTCTTCTAAAACCACAATAAAACCAGCCTGCCGGTTTTTCACCACGGTTTTTATTTTTACTTGCCGTTTATTTAACTTCACTTTTTAATAAACCTAAACCTTGGCTTAATTTTTCCTTCAACTTTTACTCTTTCAAAAAACATCTTTTTTGGCCTGACCCAAATTTGATGTTTGCCATATTGCGCCTGGTACACCACTAATTCTTCCAGAGTTTCTGAATGTTTAGCAATGCCCAAAACCCGGTAGAAATTGCCTTTATAATGTTGGTAAACCCCTGATTTATTTTTCATAATACTTCAATCTTCCTGGCCTAGTTCAGGCGGCTCTGCCTGAGCTGAACTTATGCGTTATTTAATTGTTTATCTTGCGGTCGCCCTGCCCGCCATCGCTAGCACTCGGGCGTTGCTGGCGGGAGCGGGCCGCGCTGAAAAAAATGATTTAAAACTTTTTAACCTCGGTAATATTTTGCTGACCCCTATTCCCGACAATTGCCGTAACCAAAATGCCCACATAGAAAACAAAGCCATAAACACAGGCGGGGATAGTTGAAGGCTTTAACCAGAAAATTTCATAAATCGAAAGCCCGGCCGCAAACAATGTCCCGGCAATGCCCAAAATAAATATGGCCTTATTTAAGGGCTGTTTATTTTCCTTTTTCAGGGCCAATAAAGCCAAAAGCAAGACCACGGCAAACATGAAAAAGCCATAAACGCAATTTGGCACGCCGAAAATTTTCACTGGCCCGGCTCCGCCACTGCAGGATAAAAATGAATTCGTGCAGCCTTGGCTGAATAAATTAACATAGGAAAGATAGCCGGAAAGCGCTGTGCCAGCCAGGGCGAATAAACCAATCCATAAAAAACCTTTGTTAGTTTGCATATATAAAGCGGTTAATGGTTGCTTGCTTAATTTTAACTAATTTAAGACGTTTTTAAAAGGAAATTTATGATTGCATAACCTTTTTGCCTGAACCCAAAATTGCTGACTCTTCAGGTGATAAACCGCTTCCAAACACCCGACTGCCAAAACATTTACTGGTATTAAACATGCCATCTACGCCAGCTTTTAAATACAGCAGATATTTTTGATTATCCGCGACAAAATGCAATTCGCCGTTTTGGCTGGCATTTTTTATGGCCGTATCCTGCAGGGCCGCAATGCTAATGCCGAATTTTGGGACTTGGCCTTTGTATATCTTGTCCGGCGTGAATAAAACCTTGGCGTTTTCCGGGCCGTCAGCCAAAACCAAAAACACCTGACCGGAAACTATCAGACTGGCTTGGTCAGTTTTTGCCTGGGTAGTGGTTTTGTCGCAAATCAATTGCTTATTAGAGTTTAATTTTGGAATAACCACTATTGCTATGGCGATAATTATAGCCACCAGCCCAAAAATAATTAACTTTTTATTAAGGCGGTTTTTCCTGAAAAATTTTGGTTTATATAAATAAGGCATCAGCTGTATTGTGATGCCTTATTTTATTTATTTCAAGAGTGATTATTTCCAGTTCACATTCAAAGTGGAAGCGCCCTGACTGAAATCCAGGTTTACTTTTTTAGTGGCAGCAGCATAGCCCTTGGATTCATAAGTCTTGTCGTCAATTTTGTCAAAATCCGTAAGGTTTTTGGCAGTCGCGTCGGCATCTATGTTAATTTTGGCACCCAGGATTTTTGGCAAAGTGATATTAATGGTGCTGGCCCCAGCATCAACATTAATGCTTACCAAATCAGCTTTATCACCTAAAGTCAGGTTAAAGGTTGAAGCGCCAGTATCAACATCCACCACTTTGGCCATGATATTAGTCAGATCTAAATCCATGTCTGACGCTCCTGAATCAATATTTAACGATACTGGCAGATCATTGGTCAACTGCAAATCAATGGTGTTTTTCGAAGAGGTGAACCATTTCCAGGAACTTGTGGTTTCTAGGGTGATGTTTTGAACATTATCTTTGGTTTCTTCCTGTTGTTTTAAATCCAAATTATAACTGCCAAAATTTCCAGTTAGTAATTTACTGGAATCGCCTTTGATATTTAATTTAGTTGCCCCGGTTTTCAAATTTACCACAGCTCTGGTGACATTTGCCGACTTGTCAAAACCGACTTCTTGATTAATCAGATTTTTATCGCCCAAATTTCCAAAAATCATCCAGGCGACAAGCAACAAAACCAGAATCGTGATGATGGAGCCGGAAATCCAGGAAAACCAGCCCCGGCAGGATAGAATGGAAAGGCCGATGAAAATAATTACTAAAGGCCAGACCCAGCTCCAGTTAATATGGATGTCCTGGGGAAGCCAGCCAGCGGCCCGGCCCAAAAACATCAAACCGACAATGATGACAAAAAGCCCGAAAAAAAACCTGCCCGGCCCTTTCCTTCCATAATGGTGATGATGAATTTCCTTAACTACGCTTTTTTCTGGTTCTGGTTTTTTTTCAAAACCTGGGCTATCTGGTTTTTTTGTTTCTGGATTTTGGGGATTTATATTTTCCATATTATTTACGTTTAAGGATTAGGAATAAACCAACAACCACTATCAATATTGGCCAAACGAAATCCCACCTAAACCAATGCATTGGTACGATTTGCTGAAGCAAAACCAACAAACCAATGGCCACGACAATCAAACCGGCCCAATTACGGCGATTGTCCAACCAGCGTGGATTTTCCTTGAAATCCTTAGCCATGCTTTGCGCGCCTTCTTTAATTTCATTGACTACACCTTCCATGGATCCAACTTTACCCATATTTTCTATCTTACTTTCATCTGGAACAATGAACATCATTACTATATAAACCAATATTCCCGCACCATCAGCCAAGGTAAAAAGCACGAATAGAATACGAAATATTAATGGGTCGATATTAAAATATTCTCCTAAACCTCCGCAAACCCCACCAATAACACGATTTTTACGTGAACGATATAACTTTCTTGCTTCTGCCATATGCTTAAAAATTAATGAGAAATCGCCATAAATATAGCAATTAGTTCTGATAAATCAAGCTTTTGATGATTAAATAGATAAGCGACTTTCTTAAGGAAACACGCAATTTGGGTATACCTAGTCAAAT
>PEXW01000039.1 GCA_002774575.1 Candidatus Kerfeldbacteria bacterium CG08_land_8_20_14_0_20_43_14 | reverse complement strand
GAAAGTCCGAACACTCGGCCTACGCCAAGGCTTCGGCCAGCAAGCTCCTTAAATTATACATATATTAATTAAGAAGTTTGTTAGCCGAAGTCCTGAAACGAGGTCATGGAGAGTTGTTAACGACAACCAGGAGCAGATTGTTCAAAGAGTCCTCGCGAGTTTTTGAACCATTCAAGCCTCGGGAAAGTGCCCCGCTTAGGCGGGGTCAGTTTATCCATTTGAAAGTTTGAATAAACTGGCAACAGAAAATATACTTCCCATCTCCGCTCACTTGTTGTGAGCTTCGATGGGCAAGCCCGTAATCAGGGCTTGCTCAACGCCCGTTCTCCGCAGTAGCAGTGCTACTGCTACTGCGGATGGATAGCCCGCTGCGGGCGAGCGGAGGTGAGTAAAGGTGAAAAAGTGGCTTAAGAGACCACGCGTGTCCATAGTGATATGGCATGTGGCAAACCCTCTCCAGTGCAAGACCAAGTAGGTCCCGCCCTTCGGCGGGACGGGTTGGTTGCTAGAGTTTCGCAGCAATGCGAAGCCAAGAGAGATAGTCGTCGTCCGCTTTTCGCGCAAGCGAAAAGCGGGGCACAGAATTCGGCTTATCAGTTGGCGTGGGCAAAAATAAGCATAACCCACTATGTTGAAGGGCGTTGTGTTTATTTCTATGAAAAAATCATGAGAAAATTAGAAATAATTACCGCTGCGATTTTAGTGCCATTGGATTTTGCCATGGTCTTATTGGCTGGCCTTACCGCTTATACTTTAAGATTCAATGGGGCATTGGCAAATGTGCGGCCAGTCATTGCCGAGCTGTCTTTTCGGAATTTTTTTCTGATAACTTTAGGCATAGCCCTGATCTGGGTTGTCTGCCTGGCTTTGGCCGGGCTTTATAGCTTAAGGCGGCCTTTGGCCATAAAAGAAGTTGGCAGGATCATCCTGGCTTCTTCAGCCGCCATAACCGCCATAATTTTATTCATTTTTTTCCAGAGAGAATTTTTTTCTTCCCGGTTTATAATTATCGTCGGCTGGCTTTTGGCAATTTTATATCTGACTTTAGCCAGGATACTGGTAAGATTGGTGGTGAACATTTTGAAAAAAAAGGGCATTGGTCTGCAGCAGCTGGTCGTAGTCGGTGAAAGCGAATCAGCGGAGCGGATGGTAAAGGAATTATATTCAGGCCGGGGCGAAGGTTTTCGGTTGGTTTCCAGGCTTAGTAATTTCGGAGACACGGAGCAGCAAAACTTTTTAAAATTATTATCAGAAAAAAAGCCGGACGCAATTTTGTTGGCCACCACTCAATTGCCCCAAGCCCAAGTATTATCATTGCTTGATGTCAGTCAGAATCATCATCTGGATTTTTATTACATCGCTGATTTGTTTTCCACGCACGCCGGCCGCCTTTCCGTCGGCACGATTTTTGGCGAACCAATGGTGGAAGTCAAGAGAACCAGGCTGGAAGGATGGGGCAGAATCTGGAAAAGATTTTTTGATTTTATTTTTTCTCTGCTGGCGCTCATCATCACTTCACCTTTGTTGCTGGCCATAGCCGTGATTATCAAAATTGATTCCAGCGGACCGGTTTTGGTCAGGCTCCAAAGGGTGGGCGAAAAGGGCAGAGTTTTTACGCTTTATAAGTTCCGTTCAATGATAAAAAACGCTCATTCCATGAAAGCAAATTTAATGGATAAAAATGAAAGGAATGACGGACCTTTGTTTAAAATGACTAATGATCCCAGGATCACGCGCGTTGGCAGATTTTTGCGGAGAACCAGTCTGGACGAATTGCCGCAGTTTATCAATTCTTTAATCGGCCACCAGATGAGCGTGGTTGGTCCGCGGCCGCACGAACCAGAGGAAGTTGCCAGATATCAACCCTGGCATCGGAGGCTGTTAACCATTAAGCCAGGTATTACCGGCATGGCCCAGGTCAGCGGCCGTTCAGCTTTGAGTTTTGATGAAGAAGCCAAGTTGGATATTGCCTACATAGAAAGCTGGCAATTCGCCACAGACCTGATGATAATTTTGAAAACACCCAAGGTGATTTTTTCAAGAAAGGCCGCGGTTTAAAATTATGCGAATCGCTTTAGTTCATGAATACTTGAACCAATTAGGCGGGGCCGAGCGGGTCTTAGAAGCTTTGCACGAATTGTATCCTCAAGCGCCGGTTCATACTTTGGTTCATGATACCCGCAAAGTAGGCGGTACTTTTAAAGACTGGCATATTCAATCATCGATTATTGAACGTTTGCCCGGCGGAAAAAGATTTTACAAATGGTATTTACTGGCCATGCCCGCGGCCATTGAAAGTTTTAATTTTAACGGCTTTGATGTGGTGATTTCTGACGCCTCGGCTTTTGCCAAAGGCATAATTGTTCCGCCCGGCACTTTGCATGTTTGTTATTGCCATACGCCGACCAGATATTTGTGGAGCGACGCTCATACTTATCCCAATGAAGTGCGGGCGCCTTGGTTGGTCAGGAAAATAATGCCTTTTGCTCTTAACTATTTAAGGGGTTGGGACAGGCAGGCGGCCGACCGGGTGGATGTGTTTATCGCTAATTCCAAATTTGTCGCCCAAAGAATTCATAAATACTATCGCAGGGAAGCCGAAGTGATTTATCCGCCTGTGGATACGGATAAGTTTGAAATCAGCAATGAAGTCGGAAATTATTATGTCATGATGGGCCGTTTGCGGCCGTACAAAAAATTCGATCTGGCCATTCAGGCTTTTAGCGCTTTGAATATCCCTTTGAAAATTATCGGCACTGGGGAAGAAGAAGCGCATTTGAAAAAAATCGCCAAGCCGAACATTGAATTTTTGGGCTATGATGTTGATCGCAAAGAGGTTTTAAAACACGCCATAGCTTTTATTAATCCCCAGGTGGAGGATTTCGGCATTGCCCCTATTGAAGCCATGGCTTGCGGCAGGCCGGTTATTGCTTATCGGGCCGGGGGAGCCACGGAAACCGTAATTGATGGAATAACCGGAATTTTTTTTGACGAGCAAATCTGGGAAAGTCTGGCCGACACTGTGGTCAGATTTAAGCCCAATCAGTTTGATCCGCAGAAAATCAGAGCCTATGCTAAAACTTTTGACCGCAGCGTCTTTCAGAGTAAAATTGAGCAATTTGTCAAAAAAAGCTATGAAACCTTTAAACAAACCGGCAGGATATAAATTAATGGACATTATTCGTTAAAAGAGTAAAAATGACTATATGCAAATTCAAAATACTTTCAAAATTTTAGCCAGATATTGGTGGTTATTTTTGTTGGTGCTTGTAATCCCCATTATTGTTGCGATATTTTTCGCCAATAGCCGCGCAGACACCTACACCACCTCGATTTCATTTACAGTCAACCGGATTAATAAGCAGCCGACCACAGAATACCAATTCGACGGTTATTACGCTTTGCAGGCCTCGGATCTGTTTTCCGATACAGTGGTAAGTTGGTTTTTAACGCCTTCGGTAATCGTGGAAATGTACGATAAAGCCGGACTGGATCCGAAATTAATCAGCTTATCCAGTCTGACTTCCAGATTTAAAATCAAGAAATATTCCTCGCAAAATATTGTCGTTAAATTTGTTTCAGACTCCACTGATGATGCGGCAAAGTTGGCGACAGCAGTTATTGCCACAGTCGAGTCAAAGTCAGCCGAGTTGAATCAATCCGCTGACCGCAAAGCTCTATTTGAAGTTATTGGTGCCAAGCCAGTAACAGTCCAAGACAGCAAACAAGTGCTGTTGGTCGGCTTTGTTGGATTAGTCATTGGTTTGTTCTTAAACTTAGCGATTTTTGGAATCATCCGCACTTTTGCGCCAGCCTTTCGTCAGCAAAGGTTTGAAGTTTAAATTCAGTCATGCGGTTAGGCTTGGATTTGCGATGTTTGACAGAAGGCGAGCCAGGCGGTATTGCTACTTACGCGCGGGAGATTTTGCCAAAGCTGTCCGGGGAATTTAATTCCTGGGAGTCATTGGGTTTGATAACCGGCCTTCAATCTCCAAAGCCGGATTTGCCTTTTAAAATTAAAAGTTACCATCAGCCGAACAAGCTGGTGAATTTTTCGCTGATAAGTTTTAATCAGCCGAAATTGGACAGGCTGTTGGGCAATGTGGATATTTTTTTCGCGCCGACTTTAAAATGCATGGCCTTAAGCCAGAAAGTAAAATTTGTCCTGACCATTCACGACCTTTCTTTTATTGAACATCCGGAATTTTTTACTTTGAAGCAGAGGTTTTGGCATAAATTTTTAAAAACCAGAAAATTACTGAATCGGGCTGACCGGATAATTGCGGTTTCAAAGCACACGGCTTTTGACATAGAAAAATTCGCGCCAGAGGTTAGCTCAAAAATCAGAGTGGTATATTCGGGCGTTGATCATATTGCCAAAGAAAGTTTTAATAAGCCAGCTGATTTGCCAGAAAGATATTTGTTTGCTTTTTCTCCGCCCGAGCCCAGAAAAAATATCGCGAATTTATTAAAGGCTTATTCGCTGATCCGTTCAGAGATAAATTTGCCTTTGGTTTTGGTCGGTTCTGGCAAATTCGCGCAACAAAAAGGCGTAATTACCAAGCCCTTTTTATCCAGCCAAGAACGCTGGCAAGTTTTGGCTAATGCTTGTATCTTTATCTATCCTTCTATTTATGAAGGTTTTGGTTTTCCGCCTTTGGAAGCTTTTCAGCTGGGCGTGCCGGTTATTGCCAGCCAGGCCACCAGTCTGCCTGAAGTTTTGGGTAGTGCGGCCATGTATATTGACCCTTGGGATCCAAAAGATATTGCCAGGGCGATTAAGGCATTGGTTGATAAGCCGGCATTGCGCCAGGAATTAATTAATTTGGGGTATAATCAATCAGCTAAATACCGCTGGTCGGAAAGCGCCAAGCAGACCGCGGAAGCAATTAAAGAATTAATTTAAAAAAATGCGTATTGGAATTGACGCCAGGTTTTACGGCTCAATCGGCAAAGGCCTGGGTCGTTATACTCAAAGATTGCTGAAATATCTGGAAAATATCGCCAGAGATGATGAGTTTGTGATTTTTTTGCGAAAAGACAATTTCGATGACTACCAGCCCCTGGCCAAGAATTTTACTAAAAAGCTGGCTGACTTCCCTTGGTATTCGTATGCTGAACAGAAAAATTTTCTTGGTCTTATAAAATCAGAAAAGCTGGATTTAGTGCATTACCCGCATTTTAATGTGCCGTTGTTTACGCCCAAGCCTTTCGTGGTTACAATCCACGATTTGATTTTAACGCATTTTCCAACCCGCCGGGCCACGACTTTGGGGCCGCTAAAATACTTTATCAAGCAGACCGCTTATAAAATTGTTTTAAGCCGGGCAATTCAGAATGCCAAACAGGTTCTGACTGTTTCTGAATTCACCAAGCAGGACATTCAAAAATATTTCGGCTATGATCCAAAAAAAATCACTGTAACTTATGAAGCGGTTGATGCTTTTCCCTCGCCACCTATTGACGACGAAACTATTTTGAAAAAATTGCAAATAGCCAAGCCTTATCTTTTATATGTCGGCAATGCTTATCCGCATAAAAATCTGGAAAAGCTTATTGACTTCATGCGTGCTTTGCCGGAAAACCGAAAAAATCTGCAAATGGTCATTGTCTGCAAGCCGGATTACTTTTTGAATCGCTTAATTGATTTAGTCGACAAATCAGGCTTACGGGCGAATTTCAGGTTCCCGGGCTTTGTACCGGATGCTGAACTGGGGGTTTTATTCAGGCAGGCCCATGCCTATATTTTCCCTTCTTTTTACGAAGGCTTTGGCATTCCGCCTTTGGAAGCCATGAGCCAGGGCACGCCAGTTTTGTCTTCAGACGCGGCTTGCATGAAAGAGGTTTTAGACGAGGCCGCCATTTATTTTGATCCGCATAGCACTAGTGGTATGATAAAAGCGCTTGATACACTTGACCAATCGGCAAATACCAGGCAGATTATGATTGCCAAAGGCAGACAGCAAGTCAGCAGATATTCCTGGGAAAGTCTGGCCAAAACCACTTTGGATATTTATCATCAAGCAAAGGATCCTAAACCATGAATTTAGCCAAAAGACCATCCAATGTTCCGGAAGAAAATATATTAGATTTGCGTTCGCCAAAAAATGGCGAAGCAGAGGAGCAGTCCAAAAAAACCAGGTCAAAACCAGCTGGTCATGTGGATTTTTTGTCATTAGTGGAAAAAAGCGAAAATGCTTTGTCTGACAAAATAAAATCCTGGTTTGTTCGTGCGCCAAAAACCGTAGAAACTCCGACTTTAAAATCAGAACCAGCAGAACCAATAATTAAATCAAAGCCGGTTGAGTTTAACTCTGAAATACCCTCAAAAAAACGAATTATCAGCATCGAAGATAGCGGGACTGGTTCAAAAAAAAGAGTGCCTTATGCCAAAGTCGGAGGTTTTGCCGTTGGTTTGGCAGTTATAGCCTTGGCGGTTTTTGGTGCCAGATTTTTGGGCAAGGCCGAAAAAGCCAAAGGCGATGTTTTGGGGACTTCCACTGAAGCCGTTAACCGGCTGGTCAATGCCAGCAACGCCGCCAAAAGTTTGCAATTCGGCATTACCAAAAAGGAATTGCAGGCGGCCCAGGACGCTTTTTTGGCGGCCCAGCAGGATTTGGAAAAAATTGCCGGCTCCTTAAAAAATTTACCGGGCTTGGGTCAGGTTAAAAGCGCTGATAATTTGTTAAAGGCCGGTCAGGCCATTACTTCGGCCTCGACTTACTTAGCCACTGGCGCGGAAGAGCTTTCTGCTACTGGCGGCGTTCAAACTTCATTTATAAAAGTTCTGGATCAATTTGACAAATCTTTGAATCCGGCTATTCAGCAACTGCAGAACGCCGCGCAATTTTTAAAACAAGTTAATCCCAATGATTTGCCCCAGGATATTCAGCCGGTTTTTGCGGAAGTCCAAAGCCAGCTGCCCTCTTTAAGTCTGCAGTTTTCCCAATTGTCAAAAGTCGGTGGATTTCTCAAAGCGTTTTTAGGAGCTGGGGATCAGACCCGGAGATACATTTTTGCTTTTCAAAATAATAATGAGCTAAGACCGACCGGCGGATTTTTAGGCAGTTTGGCCATCGTGGATATTTTCAACGGACAAATTGATAAGATCGATGTTCCGTCAGGCGGAATTTACGATTTTTCCGGCCAAACCAGCCTGAAAGTCATTGCGCCCAAGCCTTTGCAGCTAGTTCAGGCTAATTGGAATTTGCAGGACGCTAATTGGTCGCCGGATTTTCCGACTTCATCCAAGAAAATTTTGGAATTTTACAATTCCGCCTCTACTTCCGTCAGGGTTGATGGCATTGTGGCTATCACGCCCGCGGTTTTACAAAGTTTTTTAAAACTAACCGGGCCAGTGGAAGTGCCGGAAGTCGGTGAAACTTTCACTGCTGAAAATATGGTTACCAAGCTCCAGACTGTTATTAAAGATCTGGAAAAGAAAGATTATTCCAAGCCGAAATTAGTTCTGGGTTATCTGGCACCTAAAATCCTGGCTCGCGCCTTCAGCCTGGACCAAACCAAGCTTTGGGAAATGTTGGCGCTTATGCAGGATCATTTAATAAAAAGAGATATTCAGTTTTTCTTTATTGATCCGCTTGTCCAAAAGCAGGCCGTGGAACTTGGCTGGGCAGGAGAAGTTAAAAAAACTGACCAGGATTTTTTAATGATTAACCGGGCGAATCTCGGTGGCGGCAAGACTGATGGCGTGATTGAGGAAATGGATAATCACAGCGCTTCCATTGCCAGTGATGGGGCTGTTATTGACACCGTCACGATTATTCGCAAGCACAATGGGGTGAAAGGCGATAAGTTTACCCAAGACAGGAATGTGGAATATGTCAGATTTTATGTGCCCTTGGGCAGTAAGCTGATTTCAGCTTCCGGGTTTGAAAGAATCGATCCCAAAAGGTTTATGGCGCCCATGCCAGATCGTTTGCCGGATCCGGATATTCAAAAGCTGGATACTGGAGCTTTTACCGATGAAAATTCCGGTACCAAAGTCAGCGAAGAATTGGGTTATACGGTTTTTGGCAACTGGCTGGCTGTCGGGCCAGGAGGAACAGTAAAAGCCACAATTTCTTATTCTTTGCCGTTCAAACTTAAAGTCGGTGGTTTATTGAATAAAACCGATGAATACAGTTTGCTTATCCAAAAACAGCCAGGCACAATGCCTGCCTTTACTTCGACTCTGACCGCGCCGGAAAACTGGCAGTCATTTTGGGAAGGCAGTACTTCAAATGTGTTTGTGAAAGAGGGCAATACCTGGCGTATGAGCGCGGATTTGGCGCATGATGAGTATTATGCGGTAGTCCTTAAGTAACTACGAATTAATATGAACTCCGAAAATCTCCCCCTTGATCAAGGGGGAGTGGCCGCAGGCCGAGGGGGTAATTTTTGGCTAACCTTAGCCCCTTTGGCTAACCTTAGCCATTTTGGGCCTTGACAGGATTCCCTACTTGATATATACTGCTTTGTTAAGTTGAAAATCTAATCAATTACATATTTCTTCACTTGTTTGAAAGAGAGAGCGGACAAGTGAAAAAGCCAAGTTTGTTTGTGGCTTTGAATCCTAATATAAGGTGCTCTCCAAAAGAGGACCTCGTTTTTTATCCTCCTTCGCGGATCTTCATGAATTTTCAAAAAATAGGTCAGAGAAGGAGAATAAGCGATTTTTTTCAAGATTAGTTTTGTAAGTTTATATCCAGTGATTTGGAGGGGGGGTGGAAGGGCGTGAAGAGCTAAGGAGCTTGAAGAGCACGGGAGTCAAGAAGAAGAAAAGTTCCTTAGCTCCAAAGCTCTCCAGGCTCCTAAGCTCCCCAAAACTCCAAATCAGTGGATACAAAACGGATAAGAACTTTGACAATTTTTTCTTACTGACATGGAGGGGGTGAAAATAGGAGGTAGGGCGGGAATTGCGTTGGGGTTACTCAACAAAAATTTTTTCGCCTTATCTTGGCTGGTAGAGGATTAATCCTCAAAGCCAGCCGTTTCAGCAAAACAAGCTTATGGCTTAACTGCCTAAAAGTTTAAAGCTGATTCACACCTCCAGATCAGTGAGAGAAAAAACATAATAAACATAATAATAATTGCCCGTCTTTTTAAAAGACAGGGAGGAAAAAAATGAAAAAAATCAAAAGTTCCGACAAAATTGTGGGCCAAATCGTTGGTCATAAAATGGCTAAGTGGTTTTTAATCAAAAGCCCTTGGCTGACTCTGGGGTTCCGATCCACATTCCACCGGATAAAGCAATTTGTCCTGCGAAATGTGGATGAAAAACAAAAAGCATGTGCGGGCTGAGTTCTTTCAGAAATGAAAGAGGCCATCCAAAAGAATAAGGATGTTAAGGTTCAATTCCTTTTCCGCACTCCAAATTTCTTTTTAGGTCAGCCTTCTTGGTTGACCTCCTTTTTCCAGCCAAGTATTGAAAAAATGATTGGCTGAAAAAAGAAATTAAAAATAAAAAATTAATTAAAACCGCCACAAAATGTGGCAAGGAGAAACAGATGTTTAAGTCGATGTTAATCGCTGTCGCCGTCGTGCTGGCTTTTGCCTGCACTGCATTCTCGCAGGCGCCAAGCTGGTCCACCTATAGCGGAGGCCAACTGTTGGTCAAATATGCTCCCAAGTCCTTCGACCTCGGGAGCGGATGGCAGAGCTTTTTCCAGGTAGTTGATTTTAGTATGCCCACAAAAGAATTCAATCAATTCTGGGGATATGCTGGTGCGAAAAAGGGCGTATTCACCCTTGATGGTGGCCTTGCTTATAACTGGCACGGTACTGATCCGGTTTTTGTCGGCATCATGACTGACATACCTTTTGGTAACTGCCTTTGGTCAACCGAGATCGACGGTATGACCAATGGCCACTATTTTGAGCATTATTTGTGGACCGGTGTGGATTTTAACTACACCGTATTTGGTGATCACGCATTCTGGTTTGGCCCACAGGTTGAAGCTTGCAGGGTCGGCAAAACGAGTGCTCAAGTTGGAGCTCGCGTCGGCCTGGATAAGTTCCAGGTTGGTGGGTATTTCGGTGACCGCGGTTATAATGTTCGCGTTAATATAACGCTGAACCCGTAATGTCGCGCTAAAGCACCTTTTTCAGGAGTCGAAAAAAAATTTTCGACTCCTGAATATTATTCAGTTTATAAAATTTATTGTAGACTGAATAATATAAAAATAAACACATAAAATTTAGGAGGTTATTTTGAAAAAGCAAAAAGGTTTCTCGTTGGTTGATTTGGTGGTACTAATTGTTTTACTCTGTGTAGTCGCGTTCGTCTTTATGTTAATGTACAATGAGTCGTCAGCAAGATCTGAAGCCATAAAAACTTTAGTGGCAATTCAAGGGACTGAAAGAAACATTCAGGAAAAGTATCAGTACTATGTTGATAATCCCTATTTGCTGGAAGTTTTCCCCAAGAAGCCGGCCTGCAAATATGAATTCAAGAAAATCAGTGATAGTACATTCACTGTTACTGCAAGCAGTAAGAAGTTTGTCGGCTATTACCAAATCAAGGAGACTGGCGAGCCGCAATACTTTGATAAGTAATTCAGGCGAGCATTTTTTGGGCGAGACCCTTCTCGCCCTTTCTTCCTGACAGAAAAAGCTATATATTTTTCTTTCAATAAGAAAATTAAAAATCAAAAATAAATCACAAGGAGGTAGATTTGAAATCTTCAAAAACATTCTTTGAAATCGCGATAATTTTCTTTGCCATTGGTGTGATATTCATCGCGACATTTCTGTTTCTTGAGCCGCGGTTAAGCTCTCTAGACTTCCTGTGGAAACACTGTCATACGCCAATGCTCGCATTGCTTGTTATGTTAGTCGTATGCGGCAAAGCAATGGACAGTGGTTGGCGTGATATTACTAGCTACATAATGGCATCATTTGTGCTCATTGGCGGCATTGTCGGCGGTCTTACTGCACTGTCGACAATTGTGAATATCGCTACTGGCGAGCCTATGGATATTATTGTTAACACACTGACTGCTACTGCAGTTTGTGGTGGTATGCTGGAAATAATTTGGGCGGCAAGGAAATTTACCGGCATCTCTTGTAAACCACAGTTGAAGTCACTATTGACTTTTAACTACTGATAAGACGATCTTTTGAACTGGCGAGTAACACTGAATGTTGCTCGCCTTTCTCCCAGAGCTGATTAATAAGTAATCAGTTGTGGGAGAGAGAAAACTAAAATAAAAACTTTAAAGGAGGTTTAAATGAGTGAAATTAGAGATTTTTTGCTGGCTTTTGCCTGTGTTTTTGCAGGGATGTTCCTCCAGTCAAAAATGCCACTTTTTTCGGTCAAAGCGGTTGAGCAAGAGAAAGCCGCTCAAGTTGGCGAGCGCCAGCTTTTGCAAATGCTGGTAAGCGCTTCTAAGCATTATGATTCCGGGGATTTATACTACGACAGTGCAACCCTTTATTATCCCGATGATAATTTGGATTGCAGCGTTTACCGTTATGCCTTTAATAAGGAAAATGGGTCGATCATGGCAATTGCTGATGATTCGACTTTGGTGCCTAAAGGTAAGGAGATTGTTGCTCACGGTTTGAAAAGCGGATTGCCAGTTCGGCATTAGTAGTACATTGGAAATAGGTCAAGTCAAAATTTTTAGGAGGAATCATGAAAAAAAGAACAATAGCTCTTGGAAAGTTGCTGTGGATACTGTTGATGGCTATGTGTGACATATCCGCTGAAACTGCTATTGCCGCCGAAAAAAAAGAAAAAGGCCGATACCGCTATTCAAGATCTGAATGGCAGGATCGGGAAGTTCTTTATGGGGTTGCTTTCGCCCAGGCTTATTTCAGTCAACTTCGAATCGAGTGGACGAAGTTAACTTCTTGACCTTTTGGGCTCGTCTAAAAAGCGAGCCCCTTCTTCCTGAAAAGACAATTAGTTTGCCTTTTCAGGCTAGGGGATTATAATCGGTGATGAAAGCAGGATTGCTTCCGCCTGCCTCGCCATGGCGAGTACGGCGGGTAGGTCGTCGTCGCCCCAAGGTCGGGGCTTCTCCTCGCAATGACGCCGAAAATATATTTTCTCCCGGCCGGGTTACCCTTCTTACGATCTCACGTTTTAATGATATTCATGCGGACTCTCTCCCAATTGAATTGAAGCAAGACGCGGGTATCTTTCGCACGGTGTAATCCGGCCAGGAGAGCTAATAACCGCTATCTGAAAAAGATGGCGGTTTTTAGTTTGGTAATGAATATTATGATGCTTAGTATTTTTTATTTACACACATCAAATTTTAATAATTATTTAGAAATCCTGGCACGCACATTTTTATGGCTATAGATTTATTATTAGTCAGATTTAATAGTTCAATCACAGCTGATTTTTGTTAAGAGTCAGGGGCTCGGTGTTTCGAAGGCCGTCCCTATAGGCCCCTAACAACCCCTACCCCGCCACGACCGCTGCGCGGGCTCCCTCACCCGTCCCTGCCATAGACAGGGACACCCTCTCCCTAAAGGGAGAGGGAAATTAGGAGACTTTTTTATGTATCCCCCCATTTGATAAGTTGGGGTGGATCCCACGAGGCGAGAAGTTGGGGGGGCAAAACCATTGAAACAATTACTTCTTTCAGATAAGCTTTATTTCACAAGATATGTTAAACAAGCTCTGGACAAAATTATCCACCACAATTTTAGGCGGCGCAATCGTAATTGGCTTTACTGGCGTAGCCAGCCGGGTTTTAGGCCTGGTCAGGGACAGAATGCTGGCTAGCACTTTCGGCGGCGGCGGCAATTTAGATCCGTATTTTGCCGCTTTTAAACTGCCGGATTTTGTTTTTAATGTGCTGGTCTTGGGCGCTTTGTCATCATCTTTTATTCCGGTGTTTGTCAGTTACTTAAAAAGAGCTGAAAAGGACCCAAACCTGAAAGACGAGGCCTGGTGCGTGGCAAATTCCATTCTCAATTTATTGCTGATAGTCTTAATCGCTCTGGGCGTGATATTTTTCATTTTTGCCAATAGCCTGGTGTCTTTAATCGCGCCCGGCTTTTCCGGAGAAAAACTCCAAACCACCATTCACTTAAGCCGGATCATGCTGGTGGCGATTATTTTTTTCGGCGCCAGCAATATAGTTTCCGCCATTTTAAATTCTTTCAAAAGGTTTTTTGCCTTTGCTTTGGCTCCGGTTTTATATAATATAGGCATTATCGCCGGCATAATTTTTTTCGTGCCAAAGTGGGGGATAATCGGCCTGGCCTATGGCGTGGTTGTGGGCGCTTTTGCGCATTTGGCAATTCAAATTCCCAGTGTTTTCAAACTGGGTTTTCGCTACATGAGAATTTTGAATTGGCGGCACAAAGGAGTCAGGGAAGTGGGAAGATTAATGCTACCCCGGACATTCGGCCTGGCCGTCA